>CAYTRP010000080.1:1429-10589 GCA_964440195.1 uncultured Candidatus Sumerlaeota bacterium | reverse complement strand
GATGATCTTCTCGTAGAATTCGGGCGACGTGTCGATGTTGTGATTGTAGGAGGTCAGCCCCGCGTCGGCGAGTTTTTGCGCCTGCTCGCGCGTCAGCAGCCCCAGTGTCACGCACGCCTCCATGCCGAGGTCGCGGATGCCGCGAATCATGGTGAGCACGTTGTCGAAATCCTGTCCGTCGCGCGGGCCGCGCCACGCGGCGCCGAGGCAGAACCGCGTCGAGCCGCTGTCCCGCGCCGCCTTCGCCGCGTTCAGGACGTCCTCGATGTCCTTCAGGCCATGGTCCTGTACCGGCGTGTCGTAATGGGCGCTCTGCGGACAATACTTGCAGTCCTCGGGGCAGCGGCCGGTCTTGATGCTGTCCAGCGTGCAGCGCTGCACGGCCAGCGGGTCATGGTGCTCACGGTGAACCGTGGCCGCGCGGAAGACCAACTCCGGAATGGGAAGTTCGTAGATGGCGCGGATGTTGTCGCGGGTGAAGGGGGGCATGGGGGCTATACGGGCTCTTGGGTGGCGATTTCTTGGGGCGAGTCTGTTTGGCTACGATTCCTTCTCTCCGGCATCGCGCTTCCGGCCCGCAAGATGGGCAACTGCCTGGGCGACGACGTAAACAACCACAACGATACTCCCTTCCCAACCACCAGTCCACGCTACAATCAGAAACGAAGTCAAAAGAGCAGCTATCAACAAGCACGCCGAGATGATCTGCCCCCTTCGCGCTTCCTCCCGATCCGCTTGCTGATCCTCCCGAATCCAGCGAAGCCGCTTCTCTTCCAGTTCGAGCGTTCGTTTCTCGACGGCTCTTTTATGCTCGGCATGCTTCTCGAACTGCTGGAAGAGCCTTTCCGGAGAACCAGGCACAATCTCATCGTATTGCCTTAGCATTTCGGGAGGAGGAACCGGCCCCCGGAAAGACAATGCCCTGGCAACAAACTCGACTTTCTTTTCAATGGAATCGGCGGAATGACTGGCCGATTCTTGCCCGGGTTCGTCTTTCCCGGAGGCGGGAGCCATGTCATCGGGCATGACGGTTTTACTCCCCGTCGATCCTCAAGGTGAGTTCCTTGCCGATCGCATCCCAATCCTCCATGATGGCCTGCTCGATAGGTTTCGGGGGTAACTGAAGGTCCATATCCAAATCGGGCCGCCGCCGTGGCGGCGTCAGGAGCCAAGCAGATGCAAATCCCCTGATGAAGCCGTCACCGGGGTGCGTCAATCGTCTCCGCCGATTGCCGTTTGCCTTGGTTGCGATCATGTTCCTACCTCCGTGGGTTCGAGTCTTCCCCGGATTGCCTCGTGTGCCAAGGATAATTGGTTTGGGCGCGCGGGCGCGAGACGCCGGATTCGAGTGCTACGGTCGGGCAAAGCCCCGACCCCGCTTGACCCCTCATCCCGTGCGAGCGCTGATGCCCTCATCATGCCCGCCGCCCTTTCCTCCCGCCTGTTGGCCGCCGTTGAGCGCGTGATTGTTGGCAAGCGCGCCACGGTGGAACTCGCGGTGGGGGCGTTGCTCGCCGGAGGGCATGCCCTCCTCGAAGACGTTCCCGGCACGGGAAAGACGATGCTCGCCCGGGCGCTTTCCCGGTCGATGAATGCACCCTTTCGCCGGATTCAGTTCACTCCGGATCTGCTTCCTTCCGACCTGACCGGCGTGCCGATCTTCAACCCCCGGTCGCTGGAATTCGAGTTCCGTCCTGGTCCTGTTTTCAGCGGCATCCTCCTTGCCGATGAGTTGAACCGCGCGACGCCTCGCACGCAGTCGGCGCTGCTGGAAGCGATGGAAGAACGCACCGTCACCGTGGACGGCACCACGTACGAACTGCCCGCGCCGTTCTTTGTCATCGCGACCCAGAATCCCGTCGAGCAGGAGGGCGTTTACGAATTGCCGGAGGCGCAACTGGACCGGTTTCTCGTGCGCTTGTCGCTGGGCTACCCCGATCGCGCCGAAGAGGTGCGGGTTGTCGAGGGACAGCGTCTGCGGCACCCGATTGCCGACGTCGAGTCGGTCTGCGCCGTGGAAGACCTTCTGGACGCGCAACGCCAAGTGCGCGAGCAGGTGGAGATTGAGACGAACATGGTGGACTACATGGTGCGCTTGGCCGCCGCGAGTCGTGTCCACCGCGATGTTGTCCTTGGAGCGAGTCCTCGTGCCAGCGTGGGTCTCTATCGGCTTTGCCAAGCCTTGGCGTGGATGCAGGGAGAGACGTTCGTGACACCGGACCTCGTGAAAAAGGTGGCGCCGTCAGTGCTTTGTCACCGATTGATATTGAAGCCGCAAAGTCGTCTCGGGGGCACCCGGCCAGAACAGGTGGTGGGCGAACTCCTGAACAGCGTCGAAGTGCCGGTGGATCGTCTACGCTTCTGATCTTTCACTCACGGAGGTTGAACGACATGGAATACACGCGTTTGGGGCGCACGGCCCTCAAGGTTAGCCGGCTCTGCCTGGGCACGATGAACTTTGGTCCGCACACCAACGAGAAGGATTCCCATGCGATCATGGATCGCGCCCTGGAGGCGGGGATCAACTTCTTTGACACAGCCGACATCTACGGATGGGGCGAGAATCGCGGCAACACCGAGCGCATCATTGGGACATGGCTTGCCCAAGGCGGTGGCCGCCGCGAAAAGGTGGTTCTTGCCACCAAATGCTACAACGAAATGTGGGAAGGCCCCAACGGCAAGGGGCTCTCGGCCTATCACATCCGCCGCGCCTGCGAGGACAGCCTGCGCAGGCTGCAGACCGATCACATCGACCTCTATCAGATGCATCACATCGACCGCACGGCGCACTGGGAGGAAATCTGGCAGGCGATGGAGCAACTTGTGCGTGATGGCAAGGTCATCTACATCGGAGGTTCAAACTTCCCCGGATGGCACATCGCGGAAGCGCAAGGGTATGCGCGCGCGCGCCACTTCATGGGGCTCGTCTGCGAGCAGGCATTGTACAACCTGCGCGCGCGCACGGTGGAATTGGAAGTCCTCCCCTCGTGCGAGCGATTCGGCCTCGGGTTCATTCCCTGGAGTCCGCTCGATGGCGGTGCGCTGGGTGGGATGCTGAAGGACTCGGACAAGGACCGCCGCAACCGCGAGCACATGCAGAAGCGGTTGGCGGAACACCGCGACAAGTTCGAGAAGTTCGAGGCATTCTGCGATGGGATGGGTCAGCCGCCCGCCATGGTGGCGCTCTCATGGCTGCTCCACCAGAAAGTGGTGACGGCCCCGATCATTGGGCCAAGAACGATGCGGCAGCTCGAGGAGACGTTGCCGGCGGTGGACCTGAAGCTGGACCAGGAGGCGCTCAAGCGGCTGGACGAGATTTGGCCCGGGCCCGGCGGCCCGGCCCCCGAAGCGTATTCCTGGTGATTTCGTCTCACGCGATGTGTTTTGGGACCTGATCCCCCCGCCCGGATCAAACCGCCATGATCGTCCGCGAGCGCGCTTTTCCGCGACCAACGCTGGTGCTCCTTGCCGGGTTGGTCGCGGGGATGTTCGCGGCGCGGATGCTGGATTCCACCTCGGTTCCGGCGGGGGGCGCGCTGGTGCTGTTGGCGGCGGTTGCCCACGCAATGTTGCGGCAATCCGACATGCCGCGCGCCCTGGCATTGGCGGTGGGCTTTGCCGGTCTTGGGTGGATGCTGACGGCGCCGCTGAACGCGACCGGACACGCGTCGCGTCGCGCGGTGGAGGAACTGGAGCGGACCGGTTCGGGCATCGTTGTCGTCGAGGGACATCTGCGCGGCGAGCCCCGTCCGTCAGGCAGTGGAGTGACCTTGTGGCTGGAGCCGGGCAGCGTTGCCACGCGCGCGGATCATTCGATCGCGATTCCGGCGCCCGTGATGATGCGCCTGCCGGGTGGGTACGCTGCCCGGGCGCGCCTGCGAGACGTCGCGCCCGGCGACGCGATCATGGCGATGGGCCATGTCGTGCCCCTGCCCGACAGGCCGGAACCGGGAAGCTTCGAGCGCTATCTCACCGACCAGCAAACGGCGTTCATCCTGCGCGGGCGGCAATGGGAGGCGGCTCCCGCGCAACCGCGCGCCGCGTGGAATTCGTATCAGTTGCTCATGCGTCGCGCCGCGGACAGGATGCAGACCGGTTTTCACGACGCGTTGTCGCCCGTGTCGGCGTCGTTGCTGTCGGGGCTCTCGATCGGGCGCACGGGCGGCATGTCCATCGAGGCGCGGGACGCGTTTGTCGTCACCGGCCTGTACCATATCTTTTCCGTTTCCGGCCTCCACGCGGGCCTTGTCGGCGTGATGCTTCTTTCCATCGGTTGGTCCCTGCGGTTGGGGCCCGGTTGGCGTTCGGCGATCGTGTTGGTGGGGTTGTTTCTCTTTTGTACCCTTTCCGGATTCAAGACGCCGGCGATCCGGGCGTCGCTCATGATGGCCGTGTTCGCGGTCGAACCCCTGATGGGCCGCCCCACGGACAGGCTCGGCATGTTGGCAACGGTGGCGCTTGGCATGTTGGCCGTGTGGCCGTCGATCTTGTGGCAGCTCGATTTTCAACTCTCCTTCCTGTGCATTCTCGTCATGGTGCTGTGCGACAAACCAAGCGCCGACGCCGGAGCGTGGATGCATCTTGTCCTGAAGGGACGCTGGATCCTCTCGGGGATCGCGGGAAGCATGCTGCGGGTTGTCTTCATCAGCTCCTGCATCCAGGTGGCGTTGGCCCCGCTGCTCCTCGCGCATTTCGGCGAATTGTCCCTCATCGCCCCGATTGCGAACGCCTTGGTGCTTCCCTTGATGCTGCCCGTGATGGCACTGGCATTTGTCGGCTCACTCGTCGCCGTCTTTGCCGATGTGCCGGGGCTGCTGCTGATTGGCCTGCTCGAATGGCCGCTGCGCTTGATCGCCCTGATCGCCACCGGCCTGGCGGCGATCCCATTTGCCACCATCGAAGGACGCGGGTGGGCCACTTGGGCGGTCTTCCTCTACTATGCAGCCTTGATCTCCACCCAGTGGATTGTCGTTCGACCCAGGCTTCATCACATCGAAGGCGTCTATGCCGGCGCGACATCGTGCATCGTCGCGCTCTTGGTCATTGTTTGGAGTCCATTCCTTCAGCCCCGCCAGCCGCTCGCCACGGTGACATTCCTGGATGTGGGTCAGGGCGATGCCGCGTTGGTGCAGGTGGCCGAGGGGGCGACCATGCTGGTCGATACCGGGCCGCCCGGAATGGGCGGGCGCGTTGTCTCGCGACTGGCGGCTTTGGGCGTCGATCAACTCGACTACCTTGTCCTGACTCACGCCGATGCGGATCATATCGGCGGCGCCGCCGTGGTCGTGGCGGACATGGTACCCGCGCGCATTCTCGTGGCCGGGAGCCTTGCCAAGACGGCGGTCTGGGCCACGCTGGAGGCGAGCGTCGAGTTTCACCAAACGCCGGTCACCACCATTCGAAGGGGCGCCGTGGTGGATTTGGGGCGTGGCGTGATGGCGGAAGTCCTGCATCCGGCGGATGAGTTTGTGCGCGGGGACGCGGCGCGAAACGACGCCTCGATCGTCCTGCGGGTCATTGCGGGGAACGTCTCGTTTCTACTCGCGGGCGATGCAGAGGCCGAAGCGGAGGCCAGCATGATCGAAGACTTGGGCGCGGACAGAGTGCGCGCGACCGTACTCAAGGCGGGACACCATGGATCCAGGGGCTCCTCCACCATGCGGTTTCTGGCAAGTGTGCGACCCCTCCATGCCGTCCTGAGTTGCGGTCGCGACAACCGCTTCGGCCATCCCCACCCGGAGGTGATGGCTCGTCTGGCGGAAATGGGAGTGAAGTCGTGGCGAACCGACCTGCAGGGCGAGATTCGCTTTACGACGGATGGGCGCGGCCTCGTCGTCGTGAGCGAGCGGTTTCCGGATCGGCAATTGGCCCCCGATTCGTCCCTTGATGGCGCCGGGTTGCCAGTAACCACCGTGGATTAAGGGCACCGTCGACTCGCTCTCCTTGACGCCGCCGTCCCTTCGATGTTCACTCCCATATCCCTGTGGTCCATCTCCCACTTCACCGATCGGATGGCTTCGCCATGACTCGCGGACAATGCGCACTTTCTCTCCTCGCATTCGGCATTCTGGGGCTCTCGGTTGGATGCTCGCATTCCTCGCGGGTGACCGAGGTTGTCCCGGCGGGGGAATCGTGGAAGTGGGAGCTGCCTTCTCCGCCGATGCCTCGGATGGCATGGGTGCCCGCCGGGCCCTACCGCGTCGAGGATCGCACGCGCGAGACCGTTGATTCCATCATCATCCACACGACCGAGGGGAGTTACCGCGAAGAACTGAGTTTTGAGGAGAATTCGCAGCGCGCCTTCCTCGGGAACATCAACTATTTCCGGGGCAACGACCGCAACGTCAGCGCCCACTATGTGGTCGGGCACAAAGGCGACATTTGCTGGATGGTCGATGAGGCCCACACCGCCCACACGCAAACCTACTACAACTCGCGCGGCTTTGGTATCGAGTGCGCCGGGTGGAGTCGCTTCCCCGAGATTTGGACGCCCGAGCGCATGGATGCCCTGGTGGACTTGTGCGCCTATCTTTGCGTGAAGTGGGAGATTCCTCCCTATCAGCCCGAGGGCACCGCCTACGAGGGACCCTACAGCGTGCAGACGGGCGAAGACGAGTATCGCTTCACCGGAATCGGACTCGTCGGCCACTATCAGGTCCAGCCATGGAACAAGTCCGACCCCGGCAGGTACTTTCCTTGGAAAGACTTTTCCAGGCGCGTCGAAGCACGAATCCGCGAGTATGGCCACGAACCGGTCGCGCTTCCGCCGGGGACTCCGCCCCTGCCGGAGGGATCGTCGGTCACGGCCACGATCGCGAACGAGGTCGTGCGGGTGAACGAGCCCTTCGTCTATCGGCTGGTCGTGCACGCGCCGGGTGCCGAGAATCTTGGCGGGGAGGACGTGACCTTCCCCACGCTCAACAACGTGTCCTTCGCAAGCCGGACCAGCGACCCGACGCGGGTCGAAGTGGGCCCGGGTCGGGCGGTGTACGAGTTCAGCGGGCTCGCAACGGCAGCCAGATCGTTCACGATCATCCCCCCCAAGGTCAGGCTAAACGACCACTGGTATGATCCCGGAACCATCCGCGTCGAGGTGGCGGAACCACCGGTGGCATTGACAGCGGCCCCCTGAGACGTTCCTCTCTCGAACCATGAGCTCGGAAATTCTCCGCTTCGAGGACGTCACGGTTCGCTACGGCAACGTGATGGCCTTGGAGGATTTTTCCGTGGCAATCCCGTGCACCAGCATGACGGCGATATGCGGTCCAAACGGGGCCGGCAAGAGCACGCTCCTGCGCGTGGCCATGGGCTGGCTTTCCCCCGGCGGGGGGAAGGTGTGTCTCGGCGACGACCACATCGAGCACCATCATCCCCGGCTGGCCTACCTTCCGCAACAAACGCGCGTGGACCTCGACTTTCCGATCACCGTGCGAGAGGTCGTCGAGCAGGGGCGGTTTCCCGCGCTGGGCCACTGGGCGCCATTTCGCGCGGAGGATCACGCGATGGTCGATCGGGCGCTCGAAGAACTTGGCATCAGCGACCTCTCGCGCCGGCCCATCGGGGCGCTCTCCGGCGGCCAACGCCAGCGCGTGTTCCTGGCTCGGGCGCTCGCCCAGGGCGCGGACATATTTCTCCTGGACGAGCCTTTCGACGGGCTTGACGCGAAGGCCATGCACCAACTGCTCGAGACGCTCACGGCCTGGGCCACCCATCATCGCACCGTCGTGGCCGTCGTGCACGACCTTGATCTCGTGCGGCGTGCCTTTCCCCGGTGCATACTCATGAACCGGCACCTCGTCTCCGAGGGCGCGACGGCCAGCGTCCTCTCCGAGGAGGCGGTTGCCGTGGCGTATGGTTGGCGTCCCGCAGGCACGGGGGGCGCCCATGGGTGAGATGTTCGATTCCCTCCTGGAGCCATTGCGGTACCCCTTCATGCTCAGGGCACTGGCCGTCTCCGTGATGATGGGAGTGAGCGGCGGCATGCTGGGCTGCGTGCTCCTGATGCGCCGCATGGCGTTGATGGGGGACGCGCTCGCGCACAGCCTCCTCCCGGGCCTCGCCATCGCCTACCTGCTCTTTGGCGACAATGCCTTGGGGCTCCTCATCGGCGCGATCGTGGCGGGCTGCCTAACGGCGGCGGGCAGCGCGGCCATCAGCCGCCTGACCCGTGTGAAGGAGGACGCGGCGTTCGCGGCCCTCTTCATCCTCTTCTTCGGCAGCGGCATTGCCTTGATCAGCGCCTCCCGCGCGATCCGCATCGACCTGATGCACTTCCTCTTCGGGAATGTTCTCGGCGTTGGGTCGGGGGACTTGTGGTTGGCGGCGATCGCCAGCAGCGCGACCGTGCTCGCCTTTGCCCTGTTCTATCGGGCCATTGCCATCGAGGCATTCGACCCCGTCTTCTATCGCGCCTCGCGGGGGAGTGGCGGCCTCTTGCATGTCGGCTTGCTGGGGCTGGTGGTGCTCAACCTCGTGGCGGCACTGCAAGCGATGGGCATTGTCCTCGCCCTCGGCCTCTTTCTGCTTCCCGCCGTCACCGCCTTCCTGTGGTGCCGGACATGGGGGCGCATGTTGGCCGCGTCGTCCGTCCTCGCCGGTGTGGGAAGCGTCGTGGGTTTGCTCGCGAGCTACCACGTTGGGATCGCGTCGGGTCCGTGCATCGTGGGTGTGCTGGGATTGGCGTTCCTCGCGTCGCTCGTTTTTGCCCCCAAGCCCGGACGCGTGCGCGGCAAGCCAGTGGCGCGGCTTGCCTGAAAAGAAGAAGGGCCACCGGTCACCGGCGGCCCTTCGACAATGCTCCATCATCAACCATCGCGTCAGACGCCGACGGCCTGTTTCCGGTACTCGGCCTTGATCTCCTCAAGGGACTTCGGTGTGTAGTCCTTCCCGTGGCCGGCCTGACCGAAATCCAGCATCTTGCCCTTGATCAACTCGTACAGGGCCTCGCGTGCCGGCCCAAGCCAGTCGCGCGGATCGAACTTGTCGGGCGTCTCCACGAACACCTTGCGCACGGCGGCGGTCATCGCGATGCGACCGTCGGTGTCGACGTTGATCTTGCGAACGCCCCGCTTGATGCCGAACTGGATGTCCTCCATGGGCACGCCCATGGCCGCCTTCATCTTGCCGCCGTACTTGTTGACCAGGGCGACAAGCTCGGCGG
>CAYTRP010000080.1:0-1419 GCA_964440195.1 uncultured Candidatus Sumerlaeota bacterium | reverse complement strand
GCCGTGCATGACGAGCGGGAAGGCGGGGTAACCGGCGGCGGCAAGGTTCGCCTCGATCTTCTCGATGCGGTCGAGCGCCAGGCGCGGCGGCAGCGCGTTGCCGTCCTTGTCGTAGCGCATCGTCTTGTACGCGCCGTGGCTCGTGCCGATGGCGAGCGCCAGACAGTCGATGCCCGTCTTCTTGACGAAATCCACGGCCTCGTCGGGATCGGTCAGGTGGGTGGTGTCGTCCACGGCGATGCCGGCGCCATGGCCGTCCTCGATGCCGCCGAGCGCGCCGAGTTCGCCTTCGACGCTCACACCGCGCGCGTGGGCGAGTTCGACGACCTTGGCCGTGACTTCGACGTTGTACGCATAGCTGGCGATCGTCTTGCCGTCGGCCATGAGAGAGCCGTCCATCATGACGGACGTGAAGCCGAGATCCATGGCCTGCACGCACGTTTCGGGAGAGTTGCCGTGGTCGAGATGGAGGACGACCTTGACGTCCGGATGGCGAATGACCGCGGCTTCCATGATCTTCTTGAGATAGATCATCTCGCTGTACTTCAGCGCGCCCCGGCTGGCTTGGATGATGACGGGCGCGTCGAGTTCTTCGGCCGCGCGCATGATGGCCTGGATCTGCTCCATGTTGTTGACGTTGAACGCGCCGACACCATAGCCGCCCTTGGCGGCTTCTTCGAGTGCCTGCTTCATCGAGACTAAAGGCATGGGAAACCTCTTGGAGAAGTGTTGTCGCCGCTGGTGCGACATTGCGGACAAACATTGGCGCAAGAGCCCGCGCGGGTCAAGGGGTACTGGCGTTGGGCGGTACAAGTTAAGTGGTATCAATAATTTGCAAAAATTGCTATGTGGCGGAGGAGGTATGAACGAGGAACTTACTGGGCGCTGGTCGCGATGTACCGGAAAACTCGTTCAATTTTAGGTGTAGGGTGGTATCGCCGCGCCATATGCGCGTTTTAAGAGCGCATAAGCAGTGATGCTTGATGGGTATCTGAAATGGCAAGAGCGACATCCGGGCTCGACACCAGCCGCCTAAACACTTAGATCGGCAATGAGGAGAGTTCACATGCCCAAGCCAATGGTCACCTTCCTGCGCCCGCAAAATTTCCTGTCCTTCGGCGCCGACTTCCCCGGGATCGGGTTGGGGCCTTTGTCGATTCTCATCGGGCCAAACGGATGCGGGAAATCAAATCTGCTGGAGGCGGTGTCCTTCATGCGCGCGGCGCCCCGCGATTTCCGCGACGTCACGCGCAAGGGAGGCGGAGTCGGCGAATGGATCTGGAAGGGGGATCCCAAGGCCACCGCCCAGGTAGATCTCCACGTCCCCTCGATCAAGGGCCCTTTTGTTGTCCAGAGGGACGGCGGCGTCCCGTTCTCTGACATAGCCCACCGTGTGGCATTCGACGTGGACGCACAGAG
>CAYTRP010000079.1:10351-10593 GCA_964440195.1 uncultured Candidatus Sumerlaeota bacterium | reverse complement strand
CGTGCCTGATTGATCGAGATGGGCGTCACACCGGCCACGCCGGTCCCCGCGCCTCGAACCTCGTGGAGGCCGTCCAATGCCTCCTCGCATGATCACCCCCGGCCCGCACCCGGAACAAATCGGGCGCATCGTCGTGCGCATGGCCAACTGGATTGGCGACGCGGTCATGAACACCGCGCTCCTCGCCGTCCTGCGCGACACGTTTCCCCACGCCCACATCGCCGCCGTCGCGCGGCGCGGCC
>CAYTRP010000079.1:8554-10341 GCA_964440195.1 uncultured Candidatus Sumerlaeota bacterium | reverse complement strand
GGCCATCGTCCTCGAACACCAGCCACACCTCGACGAGGTCCACGTCCTCGACGACCGCACCGGCGGCGGGCGCAGGGCATTCCATCAGTGGCTCGCCCGGAACAAATTCGATGCGGCCTTTGTCATTCCAAACTCATGGCGCGCGGCGCTCCCCTTCTGGCGCGCGGGCATTCCCGTCCGCGTCGGCACGACGCGCAACCTCCGCAGTATCCTCTTCACCCATCCCATCCCCTTTCTCCCCGAGGACCTCCACCAGCACGAGGTGCCCGCCACGCGCCTGCTGATCTCGCCCTGGCGCGATCCCGAGTCGCTCCCCCATCCCGTGCTCACCCTTGGCATCACCGCCGAGGAACGCGCCTGGGCCGCCGACTACGTCGCGCGCATCGCCGGCGACGGCCCCATCGCGTGCCTCAATCCCGGCGCGGCGTTTGGCGGGGCGAAGCGCTGGCCACCCGAGCGCTACGCCGCCGTCGGCGAGACTATCCTCTATGACATTGGAATGGCGGTCTTCGTGCAGGCCGGTCCCGGCGAGGAGGACATGGCGCGCGAAGTCTGCAACGCCACCGACGCCCCGCTGCACAACGCCTCCGGCGAACTCACGCTGCGCCATCTCATGGCCGTGCTGGAGCGCTGCTCGATGCTCGTCACCAACGACTCGGGCCCGATGCACATCGGCGCGGCCCTCGGCACGCCCACCGTCGCCATCTTCGGCAGCACCGACCCCGTCAATACCGCCCCTTGGTCCGCTCGCGCCGTCGTCGTGCAGCACCGTGTCCCCTGCTCGCCGTGCCATCTGCGCACCTGCCCCATCGATCACCGCTGCATGACCGGCGTGACGGTGGAGAGGGTCATCGCGAAAGTCAGGGAGCTGGATTCGGCGCTCTGATTCGCACGTCGCGCTGCCTGTCGATTTCAATGTGGTGTCCGTTCCGGTCCGTGTTCCGTCCGTGCTCGTCCGTGATCCGCCAGCCTCTGTACTTCTTCCCCCAACTGCAAATCCAGCATGTGCACGTCCAGCAACCGCCCGAATTTCTCCCCCACCCGCCGCATCACGCCGATCTCCTCGAACCCATGCGCCTTGTGCAATGCCAGGCTCTCCGGGTTTCCCTCGGCGATGCGCGCGACGATGACGCCGAGCCCGGCCGCCCGCGCCCGGGCGATCAATTCCCGCAGTACCCGTTTCCCGATGCCCTGACCCCGGCAATCGCGGTGCACGTACACCGAATTCTCCACCGTGCGGTTGTAGGCCTTGCGATCCGACCACGGCGACAAACGCCCCCAACCCACGATGCGCCCATCCATTTCCGCCACGATGATCGGGTAGCGGTCCGACGGCCACTTGTGGAACCACTCGCGCTGGGCATCGGGAACGCGCGGCTCCGTGTCGAAGGATGCCGTGCCATGCAGCACCTGCTCGTTGTAGATAACATGGATGCCCGCGAGGTCTTCCTCGCGGGCCATCCTGGTCGTCACGGTGTTGTCGGGGGTCACTTCCGGCGAAGCGCTCAAGCGGCGAGGCTCCTTCGCGAAGCATTCAGGCTGCCCAACCGTATCAGCTCCGCGAGAAGTTCTCGCCCGTCGTGTCCTTCTGCGTGCGGAGGATGAAGCCGCTACTCATCGTGCCGTTGGTGGGATCGTACTTCCAGCCCATGGTGCGATCACCAGTCCCGATTTCCCATACCACCCCCATCGGACCAAGACTGAAAAGTCTCCAGTTGCCGTAATCGCGGATGTCTTCCTGAGTATAGTCCGTTTGCCCAAGCGCCGCTCTCATGGCAATGTTTTGA
>CAYTRP010000079.1:2221-8544 GCA_964440195.1 uncultured Candidatus Sumerlaeota bacterium | reverse complement strand
GTTTTGATACATATAAGAAGCATCAAATGGATCGCCAGATCCAAACGCTTTGTTAACACTGCCGCCGATCCAATAAGCGGTGTTCATCCCTTCGCGGTTAGGCGTGGCCGCCCTGCCTTGCTTGAATACGTCAGGCATCACGGAACTCAGATAGGAAACCGGTGTCGTCAGACTTGCAGAGATGGTCTGGAACGGACCCCAACGCGGGTTGCCATGACCATCGCGTCCGAAATGGGCATTGGTTCCAGTGTACCCCCAAATCTTCGGTGGAGAAGCACTCGGAGGGGATCCCTCACGCATTTCCGGAGGGTACTTACTGAAATCCACGGCGTAGGCCTCCAGGGCCGTCACCACGGTCCGCATGTCGGTCCGCGCGCGGCTGACCTTCGACCGCGTCTGCGCCTCGATGAAGTTCGGCACGGCGATGGCCGCCAGGATGGCGATGATGGCGACCACGATGAGGAGTTCGATGAGCGTGAAGGCTCTCCGGCCTGAAAAATCCATGGGCGGGACATCCTTTCGATGAATGGGCTCAATCCATGACCCACGACTTTCCCCCTTGTAAAGCGGGAAAATCCGCGGAACGCTCCCAAGGCCGTTCTCAGACCACCCCGCTCGCGACCGCTTCCTTCTGCAGGCGCAGGGTGACCTTCAGGTCCGCCAGTGTCAGTTCCCGCGCCTCCACCGGACGGTCGGGGTCAAAGCCGCCATGCAGGTCCGTCGCCAGCGTCTCGCCCCTGATCCAGTCCGCGTGACGGCCGATCGCTTCGCGCAGTTCCCCGGATTCCGTTTCCAGCGCGATGCGAATGCGGTCGGTGTATTCGAGGGCGAGTTCCTTGCGCGCGACCTGGATGGCGCGGACGACCTCGCGGGCCAACCCCTCCGCCACCAGTTCCGGCTCCAGGTCGATGGAGAGAATGACGATGAGGCTCCCCGCCGTCGCGCAGCCCAGATGCTCGTTGTTCGTCACGTACTGCACCGTGAACTCATCGGCCTCCAGCGTGAAGTAACCCTCTTTGGGGCCAACCTTCGCGCGGCCATCATCGAGCAGTTCCACGTCGCCGTTGCGCAGGGCGTTGAGGATCGTCTTGAAGTCCTTGCCGTGCTTCGGCCCGAGGATGCCGGACACCGGCTTGTACTCCGCGCGCACCAATTGCTCCGGGTGCGGCAGCACGGCCACTTCCTTCACGTTCAACTCCGTGCGGATTTCGTCGCCGTAGGCCGTCACGATGTCCTGCGACACGCCCGTCAGCCCAAGGCTCCGCAGCGGCTGGCGGTTCTTGATGCGATGCTTCTCGCGGATCTGACGGCCGAGAAAGAGGACCTTCTGCACGGCGGCCACCTGCGCCACCAAATCCTCGTCCACATGCTCCTGGCGCGGCGCGGGCCAATCGGCCAGGTGGACGCTGTGCGTCGTGCCGACAAGGCCGCGCCCCATCAATCCACCATAGATCTCCTCGCTGAGGAACGGCGTCAGCGGCGCGGAGACGAGCGCGAGTTCCGTCAACACGGTGTAGAGCGTCTCGTACGCCGCGTGCTTGCTCTCGCCCCCCTTCTCCGCGTCGGCTTCGTCGCTCCAGAACCGGCGGCGGTTTAGCCGGATGTACCAATTGTTCATCTGGTCGATGAAATCGAAGAGGGCTTCATAGGCCGACACGACATCGTATGACTCGATGAACCGCGCGATCCCCGCCTTGAGGTGCTCCAGCTTCGCGAGGATGTAGCGGTCGCCGCGCGTGTGGGGCTGCAAAACGATCCCGTTCGGCAGCGGGGCCGGGGCCTCCCAACCGTCGATATTGGCATACGTGCAAAAGAAGTGATAGGCGTTCCAGAACGGGATCATGAAGGAGCGCATCGCTTCCTCCACGTCGCGTTCCTTGAAGCACAGGTTGCCGCCGCGCACGACGGGGGAACTCAGCAGCGCAATGCGCAGCGAGTCGGACCCGTACTTGTGCACGACATCCATCGGGTCGGGGTAATTCTTCAGGCGCTTGGACATCTTTCGCCCGTCGGAGGCCAGCACCACGCCGTGACACAAACAGTTCTTGAACGGCGGGCAATCGAACAGCGCCGCGCCCAGCACCACCAGCGTGTAGAACCACCCGCGCGTCTGCGCGATATATTCCACGATGAAGTCGGCGGGGAAGTTCTTCTCGAACCACTCCTTGTTCTCGAAGGGGTAGTGCACCTGCGCGTAGGGCATGGCGCCGGATTCGAACCAACAGTCCAACACCTCGGGCACGCGGCGGAACGTCCCTCCGGCGGGGGACGGGAACGTCACCTCGTCGATGGCGGGGCGATGCAGGTCCGTCACCTCGCGGCCACACTTCGCCGACAACTCCGCGACGCTCGCCGGTACGTAAAGCTCGCCCGACTTGTCGCACTTCCAGATCGGAATCGGCGCGCCCCAGAAGCGGCTGCGCGAGATGGCCCAGTCGCGGGCGTTCGCCAGCCAATCGCCGAACCGCCCGTCGCGGATGTGGTCCGGCACCCAGTTGATCTTCTGGTTCGCCGCCTGCATGCGCTCCTTGATCGCCAGCACATCCACGTACCACGTCGGCACCGTGCGGTAGATCAGCGGCGTGTCCGTGCGCCAGCAGTGCGGGTAGTTGTGCTCGATCGTTTCCTGCCGCACGAGGCTCCCCGCGTCCTTCAGCCACTTCATGATGTCCTTGTTCGCGTCGTGGACGTTGCGGCCCAGAAAGTCGCTGACCGGCTCCGTGAAACAACCCGCGTCATCAACGGGACAGGGACGGGGCAGGCCCTGCGCCTTGCCGAGTTCATAGTCCTCCTCGCCAAACGCCGGCGCCACGTGCACGATCCCCGTGCCGTCCTCCGTGGTGACGAAGTCGGCGGTGAGCACACGGAACGCGCCCTCGGCCCGCAGGTTCTCGAAGTACGAGAACAGCGGATCATACGTCCGTCCCGCCAACTCCGCGCCCTTGGCCGTGCGGACCTTCTCCGCATTCGCCAGCAGCTTCTCATAGGCAGCGACGCGCGCCTCGGCGATCCAGTAATAACCCGTCTCGTCCCTGAACAGCGCATAGTCCACCTCGGGCCCCACCGCCAGCCCCATGTTGCTCGGCAGCGTCCACGGCGTCGTCGTCCATGCGAGGATGTACTCCGGCGCGTCCAGCTTTGAATCCCGCAACGCAAACCGCAGTGTCACCGACGGATCCTGCCGGGGCCGGAAACTGTCGTCGAGCTTCGCCTCGAAGTTCGACAGCGTCGTCTGCGCGCCGTAACTGTACGGCACGACCTTGTCGCCCTCGTACACGAGCCCCTTCTCGAACAGGCGATGGAAGACCCACATCACCGACTCCATGTACGACAGGTCCATCGTCTTGTAGTCGCGGCGGAAATCGACCCAGCGGCCCAGCCGCGTCATGATCTCTTCCCACTCCTTCGTGTACCGCAGCACCGCCGTCGCGCACCGCTGGTTGAACTCGGCGATGCCGATGCCCTCGATGGCCTTCTTCCCGCTGATGCCCATCTCCTTTTCGATTTCCGTCTCGATGGGGAGCCCGTGCGTGTCCCACCCGAAGCGGCGATCAACGCGATAGCCCTTCATCGTGAAGTAGCGCGGCACCGTGTCCTTGATGTAGCTCGTCAGGATATGCCCGTAATGCGGCAGGCCCGTGGCGAAGGGCGGTCCGTCGTAGAACACGTAATCCGGCGCGCTCTGCTCCTCGCGCTGCCGGATCGAGCGCAGGAACGTGTCATCCTGCTTCCAGAACGCGAGGACGCGCTCCTCCAGGTCGGGGAACGAAACATTCGGATTCGTTGAGGGGAAACGTGGCGCCATGGAGCGTGGGGTCCTGAACCAAAAAGAATGGGGCTGCCCCGCCGGAGACCGCTCCGGACAGGGGGTGGGAAGCTAGGGGGAGCCCCTCCCGCCGGTCAATGTCAGAGGCGGCCTCAGGAGGTAAGCGGCAGGTCCATGGCGCCCCCTTGCCGTGGGGTTGCGGGGAGGTGGGGCGGTGTTGGGTCAAGGCCCCGGGGGCCGCATTTGGCCGCCGAATTCCTTGTACAGGGTGTCGTAGCCGACCAGCTCGATTCCCTTGCGATCAAGCAGCTCGCGCAAGCGCGGGTCGCACAGGGCGTCGAGTTCGGCCTGACGGTGGTCGGGCATGTCCTTGGGGCCGGTCTCGTTCATGTCGCGCAGGACTTCCAGTTCGGGTGTCTTGACGGCGGGGTGGACGACAACGATGTAGATGCCGGGTTCCTCGAGTTTGTCGATCTCCGCCAAGAGGTACTCGAGTTTGTTTGCGGCGGGAACGAAGTAAATGGCGGGTCCGGCGATCTCGCCAAAGTAGCGGGAGATGGCCAGGCCGTAATCCTCTGCGATCTTCTCGAAGCGCGCGCGCATCTCGGGCGTCTGGACGGCGGCGCCCATGTGGTGGTCGATATAGGTGATGTTGAGCCCCTTGGCCAGCGCGAGGTCGATCTGCGCGCGAAGCTCCCGGTCGATTTCCCCGGGATCGGGGTTGTTGGCCATGAGCGCGGCTCGCGTGCCGTGGAAGTGCCCCCACTCGTCCACCAGGCTGGGGACCTCGTTGACGGGAAGCACGGGGCCCCAGCGATAGGGCTTCCACTCGGAGTTGAGGCAGGTGTGCACGCCGAAGCTGATATGGGGATACTTCTCGGCGATGGCGACGGCTTCGTCGAGCCAGCCGGTGTTGACGAGGATGGAGCAGGCGCTGACGACGCCCTTTTCGGCGCCGATGCGCTCCAGAGCCTGGTTGGAGGAGTGGTTGAAACCGGTGTCGTCCATGCGGACAACGAGGCGGATCTTCTCGGCGGAGTAATCTTCCAAGGTCTTTGTTTCCTGGGCGGGGGAGGATGTGATGCCGGCAGCCAGCAGGGCAATCATCCCAAAGACCGCTTGAGAGCAGGACCGTGTGACAGGGCATTGCATGACAGCCGGCATGGGAGCGGCTCCGTGGGGTGAACTGGTCATCGATTGCAATGGGCGAGGCTCGGGATGGGGGTGGAAATTGTCAACAGCGAAGGGCATCGCGCCCTGGGCCGACTTCGCCCCACGACCATCGTCACCTTAAATTCCTGCCTCCATTTCACTCCCCACCCTTCCCAAAACCCCTTCCGCCTTTACGATCCGGCCGCAGTGCGGGTTCAGCAGGCTTCCATTTCTGCGATAGGGGTCGTTCCTCTCTGATCCCAGCCCCAGGTAAACACTCTCGCCCACCACGGCAAACGACCGTGCAAACGTCGGCGCGTCCGGCACCCGGAGCACCTCTTCGCCATTGCAATACACATGGATCGCCAGGTCCGGGGTCTCCGTCAGCACATAGACATCCCCGCCCACCACCTGGAAATCCCACTGGCGCCCCAGCCCGGGATCCAACACCCGCTCGCACTCGAAGAACGTCTCCCCGCGCGCCCACTGCACCGGCGGCGTCGAACCCAGCCGAATCGCGTACACCCCCCCGGAGCCCGAACCCGTCACGTTGTCCGGCTTGCCCGTCCCATCATCAAAGCCGATGGCCAGTCCCGGAAAGCCGAAGCGGTTGCTCGCCCGCTTTCGCCCAAACACCGCCATGTATGTGTCATCATCCACCCGCGTCACCTTCCACGGCACGAACACGCCACCCACCACCACCATGCGCCCCGTCGCATCCGGGCCCACCATGGGCCCGGTGAAACGCGGATCCAGTCCCGACCAGATCGCGTTCGTCACGCCCACCCAATGCTCCGCCTGAAAGTCATACTCGTAGTTCAGCCATGCCCCCTTGCCCAACGGCGCGTCCCCCCTCATCGTGTCGTAGGCACGGGCCCACTGCACCGCGAACAGGCGCTCCAGCCCGGGCGCGCCAAACTCGAGGAACGCCATCCCCCGCGCTCCGTGATGGGTCATGGCGCTGCCGTCGCCGCTCCATCCGTAAACGAGGTTTTCCGACGACGACACGATCTCGTCGCGGGTGCTTCCACTGTATCCCGTCGCCCCGAAATAGCGCCCATTCCGCCGCGAGCGATACACATCATAAAGGTGATTCCTGTTTTTTGCCACCAGATAAGGAATCAGGTATCCTTCCTGGAGCACATGGAGGTTCACGTCCGTCGAGTTGCTGGGATCAATCCCCGGAACCACCAACCGCCCGTCGATCACCCGGAAGACGTTCAGCTCCTCCTCGTCCACCCTGTTGAGTTCCACGACCCGGTCCTCGGCAAGGTTCACGGCCTTCGCCCAGAAGGGCCCCGTGCTCGGCTCCCCCATGCTCATCCCGCCATCCCCACCGCCAATGAACAACATATCCTCGAACGCGAACAGCGACCACGGGTTGCGCGCGTAGTGGTGCTTCTCC
>CAYTRP010000079.1:0-2211 GCA_964440195.1 uncultured Candidatus Sumerlaeota bacterium | reverse complement strand
CTTCTCCGAATGGAAGTCCCGTGCGTACGCAATCCCAAGGTCCTTCAACCCGGCAAACATCACCACCGCCGGCCCGGGCGAGCCGGGGACGCCCTCATCGCCCATCGCCATGCCCGTGGCGCAAAGAACAAGCGCGACGGCCCCCAGGCCGGGCAGGCACCGTCCCGGCCCGCCGCCCCATGCCCCGCGACACCACCTTCTGGTCATCCCAAGGCCCTCCTTCCCCCAAAGGCGCTTGAAATCGCCCCAGTCCGTTGACCGCTCCGGCCAGCGGGAGGGCGGGACACCCGCCCTCCCCGCCGGCGAATCTTACGGCTTCAGCACCTTCTGCAACAGCGCCACCACGTCGGCACCCCCCTTCTCCTTCAGGAAACCCATGATCACCGGCAAGAACTTCTGGATCATGTCCGCGTTCAGTCCAAGCTTCGAGAACCCGCCCACGAGCGACGCGACATCCCCGGCCTGGCCGCCCACCGCCTTTCCCAGCATTCCCATCAATCCGCCACCGTCCTCCGGAGCGGCGTCCAGCATCCCAGAGGCACCCGGAATCGAGCCCAGCACCTTTTGGAAATCATTCGCATCCAACTTCTCCTTGGCCGCCTTCAGCAGGAGACCCGTGCCCCCCTTGGCCTGCTCTTCCGTCACGCCCAACTGAGACACCAGCGTCTTTACCAGGTCCATCCGCCGTCTTCTCCCTTCGGACTGGAACGTCGCCCCACTTTAGTACTCAAGCACCCGCGGCAATGTCTTCGCGTGTTCAATCCATTTCGCCACCTCTGCTTCCGCCGGTACACGACGGGTCAGACCCTTCTGCGCATTCGCCACCTCCAGCGCCTTGGCGAGGTTCGCCGCATTTCGCTGCGCCAGCTCGGGCACCGTATCCACGCCCGCCGCCTCGAGCAGTTCGGAAAACTCCGAACCGATTCCCTTTACCCGGTACAGATCCACCATGTTCGCGAACTTGAGGATCTGCTTTTCGGAGATCCCCGCCCTGGCCGCCAATTCCTCGCGCAGCTTGCGGGTCCTGCTCCCCGCCAGCAACTCATCCGTGTAGCTGACACCCGCCTCCCGCAGCTTCTTTCCCAGCACTGGCCCGATTCCCTCGACATCCTCAATTGGATAATTTGCCATGTTCCCGCCTCGCGATGGGGTATTGGTCGCATCAACTCACTGAGTCTCCCGGCATCGGCCAAGCGTCAAGACGACTTCTGCGCCCGCCCCGGTCGTCAACGGTTTCAGGTTGACTTTCCCGTCGCCAAGCCAAGCCATGGCGATGGATTAAGCTGGGGAGCAGTGTGTTGCGCTGCGGCGCCCTTGTCGCTCTTGGCTGCCGGATTCACGCAAGACACGAGAAAAAACCCCAAGGAGACGGTTGAATGGCGTCGGCCATGGAACGCAAGTTGGGCGAACTGCTCGTGCAGGACCACATCTTCACGGCGTCGGACCTTGAGTCCGCATTCAAGCAGCAGGAAGAATCCGGCTCCAGTCTTGGCCGCGTCATCGTGGAGATGGGATTCGCCACGGAATGGGAAATGGCCGCCGCGCTGGGCAAGCACCTCAACGTTCCGTTCATCACGCTCTCGCACTACGACATCGACAAGTACGTCCTCGGCTGCATTCCGGTCCACATCGTCCGCAAGTACAAGATCGTCCCCGTCGACAAGACCGGCGAGACCCTCACCATCGCCCTGTCCGACCCCTCGAACATCTACCTCCTCGACGAGCTGCGCCTCCTCACCAAGAGCCAGATCATCCCAGTCATTTCCTTCGAGTCGGACATCCTCGAGGCAATCAATCGCTACTACACGGATGGCCAGGGCAGCATCAACTTCGACGAGATGCTGAAGGAAATCAGCGACGAGGACTTCCGCTCGATCCGGGAGGAACTCGAAGGCGAGTCCGTCGACTATCTCGCGTTGGCCGACGAGGACGGGATGGCCGCCGACGACGACGAGGTCAACGACGCGCCCGTCATCCAACTCGTCAACCAGGTGGTCTCGGACGCCATCAAGAACGGCGCCTCGGACATCCACTTCGAGCCCTTCGAGAAGATCTTCCGCCTGAGGTACCGCATCGACGGCGTGCTTCATGAGATGACTCCGCCGCCCAAGAAGTTTCAGGCCGCCGTCACCTCGCGCATCAAGATCCTGGCCGACCTCGACATCGCCGAGAAGCGCCTCCCGCAGGACGGACGGTTCCGCATCAAGATGA
>CAYTRP010000078.1:10162-10669 GCA_964440195.1 uncultured Candidatus Sumerlaeota bacterium | reverse complement strand
CCACTGCTGGCCCTGAGTGACAATCCCGGTGGCGTTTCCGGCGGGGATGACCTGCTGGAATCCTCGACCTTCTACGAAGACGGCAAGCACGACATCGTGGAGTTTCGCAACCATCCCCGGTACCACATCGCCGCGGGGATGTTCGCCCTCTTCGCGGCCATCCTGAACACCAGGGACCTCGACGCCATCCGCCGGATTCCCTACCTGAATGTGACCTTTCGCCGGTCGCAGAACAAGGCCGCGCTGGACCTGAGCCCCGCCGCCGCCGCGCGGGAATCCGCCCCGGTGCTGGCGAAGATTATCAAGCTGGTAGATCCGTCGTACATCCTGATCACCCGCGGAGGTTTTGCGCATTTCAGGCAGCTACATCTCTCTTCGCATCGCTTGCTGGATGACGATCCCATCACCACCCCCAACGGCTCGAACACGGCGACGATCTTTGAGACCTACGAAGGAACCCTGACCGCCACAGGAAGAACCGTCCCCATCGCCGTCGTGGGGCACCCC
>CAYTRP010000078.1:6507-10152 GCA_964440195.1 uncultured Candidatus Sumerlaeota bacterium | reverse complement strand
CACCCCTCCAAGTACGCCAAGCGCGTGGACACCTGGGCCGCAGTGGCAAAAGCCACGGCGGAGTTCTTCGAGAAACGAGGATTGCGGGCGATGGTGGGGAAATCCACGGGACACCAGCATCATGATTGAGACTTGGATAGCCGAGGGCTATCGGGACACCATGGCCAAGGGAAAGACAGAACCCCTGGTGCTGTCCTGTCGTCCGCAAGCGGACCCGGCTGGTGAATCAAGGGAGTTCGTGGTGAAGGCGGTCGGCTGTCCCGAGGTGTACCCGGAGAGCCTCTACAACGAGGCGTTCGGATGCCTGCTGGCCCGCGAGGTCTTCCAGGTGACAGCCCCGGAACCGGTCTTGGTCGAAATCCCGCAGGAACTTCTGCCGCTGATCGAATCGAGCCTCGCGTACGGCGGGCGTGGCCGGGTGCCGATCGTCGGATTGGGGGTTGGTTCGGAGTTTCTGGCGCGGGGCCAAGCGGTCCCCCCAACCTTGAGCACGCTGAAGGAGTCTGAATTGCAGGATGCGGCGTTCATTTATGCCTTCGACCACGCGGTCCAGAATCCAGACCGCAAGGTCAATAATCCCAACTGTTTATCCGACGGAGCCCGCTTCTTTGCCATCGATTTCGAGCTATGCTTCAGCTTCACCCACCTGATTTTCCCCATGGGTAAGCCTTGGGAGGTGACGCGGCACAAACTCTACCCTAGCGATCCCCACCTCTTCGGCAGTACTCTTGCGGGTACCGAGGTTGACTGGTCGCCGGTGGCGAATGCGGTGGCCTCGATCAGCGAAAGTCGCCTGAA
The DNA here is from genome assembly GCA_964440195.1 of uncultured Candidatus Sumerlaeota bacterium. Classification (GTDB taxonomy): domain Bacteria; phylum Sumerlaeota; class Sumerlaeia; order SLMS01; family JAHLLQ01; genus CAYTRP01. The sequence continues at coordinate 9,354 of CAYTRP010000078.1, read as the reverse complement.
AAGGTTGACCTCGTGCATCCCGTCGGCGTGGATAAAGAACGAACCGAAAATTTTCGGCCACCTTCTTGAACTGGCAGATCACTCCGCTGCCTTCGTCGACGAACTCAGGAGGAGCCTCTCATGAAGAAGGCGTCATATGCGTTCTCTGTCGTCTCCTACGTCCACGACCCCGTGGCCGCCGAACGGTTGAACTGTGCGCTGATTTTTTTCGCCCCGTCGGAGGGGATTCTCCGCTGCCTGACGAGCAAGAACACGAAGCGGCTGGAGGCGACGTTTGGTTGCTTCGTCGCGCAGCACCACCAGCGTGTGCTGTCGGACTTGGCCGCCCGGACGGAAGAGGCGAGGGCCGGGCTGGATGCTTCCCATTGGGGTGAGTCACAGGAACTTTCCGGTATCCTCAGGATGTTGCTTCCCGACCAGGGGTTGAGCTATCAGGCGGGGCCGGTGCGTTTTGGCTTGTCAGCCAATCCGCTGGACGAAGCGGAAAGCCTGTTCGATCGAATGGTGGAAAGTCAGAGGGTTGTGTCTGAACCTGGCGAGCGGCGTCGCACCGACGATGTCGTTTGGTCGACTTTTCGCCATGCCATGAAGCAGCGCGAGGCCCTGCGGCGGGCTGTTCACCCTGTGAAGCTGCGCGGCAGGAATGTGGAAATCGAGTTCAAGCACGCGGTCAAAAATGGCAAGTACCATGTGGTGCAGCCGTTGTCCTTCGATGTGGATCGAATGCTGGAGAAGGCCGCCAATTGGGTGGGGAAGAGCGTGGCCCTGGAAGCCGCCCCAGAACTGGCCCAGATGTTCTTCCTGGTGGGTGCGCCGAAGGACCCAACCAGCCAACAGAGTGAGGCCTTTGACGAAGCGATTGGTTTCCTGAGAAGCAGCGTCAAGGTTCCCCACGAGATCGTGATGGAGGCCGAGGCCGAGGAACTGGCCGATCGGCTTGTCGCCATCATCGGGCATGGAAGCGACGAGGGGTGATCGCGGCATAAGGCAGACGCCTGCCTTCCCTGCGAAGATCATTGAGAGCAAAGAACGCCGCCGCCAACGCTTGGCCAACCTGAGCGTGCCAGAGAAAATCCGCATCATCGTGGAACTTCAGAAGCGGCGTGCTCCGATTTTGCGGATGCGGGGAAAGAAACAGATCATCTGGCTTCTGGATGAAGACCGCCAGAAATAGACAACCCCCAGCCAGGAGTGATACGCATGCCTGCCGATCGCCTGTTGATGGACCAACGCATTCAACGCATCCTTCAGGACCTGGACCGCGTGCGAGAGAACCTCTTGGCCTTGTCCGACGACATCTGGCTGAGCATCGATCACAATGACACCGAGGCTATGCGGGATGGCGTGGCCTTCAAGGCCACCTATAACGAGAAGATGGCGGCTTTTGATCGACTGGCGGGTGAGTTGTCGCAGCACATCCAGCACTTCACCCAGGTGCCCGCAGAGGTCGAGCAACCGGCCCCAACCCAGCAGACTCAGGAATCACGCCATCGGGTGATTCAGGATCTTGATCGCCACGAACCCCACGGGCTGAATGAAGACTTCACCTTCAAGAGGCCCTATGGATTCCGCCTTGGTGATGCGGCCCATGCCGACATCAACACCTGGCGCAGGATGTACGAACTGGTGATCCTGATCCTTCGCGAACGCGATCAGGCGCGATACGCGGCTTTGCCAGAGAACAGGACCTTCCTAACCAGAAGAGGGAACCCAGGCTTCAGCCGTGATCCCATGACGTTGCGTTCGGCCATGGAATTGCCCGATGGCCTCTTCGCGGAGGCCAACCTCTCCGCAAACAGCCTGCGCGACCAGATGAAGCTGCTGCTCCAGAAATTCGGCATCGAGGAAGCCACGATGACCATCTATCTGCGTCAGGATCGCGATGCGGATGCGTAATGCGCCAGAAGGCCTGCCAAGGCCCCTGCTGGCACTCCTGTGCTCCAACAGGTGCCCAGGGAATCTGGTGCTGATGTTCTATGAACTGGCCAGGCGTCTACGCGATGAAGGCATCGGGACCATGGGTGGCTTCCAAACGCCCATGGAGTTGGAGGCACTGGATTTCCTGATTCGCGGCAAGCAGCCAGTCGTCTGGGTTCCATCATGGACTAGGTCGGCAAAGGGATTGGCAAAGCCACAGCAAGAGGCCCTGGATGCCCGCGGCCTCAGGTTGATCAACATCTTCGACCCACCGAAGACACGTCCCTCCAAGGCAAGCGGCCAGACGCGAAACAACTGGATCGTGGAACACGCGGATGCCGTCCTGGTTGTCCACGCCCATGCTGGTGGCCTGACTGAAAAAGCCGCCAGGAAAGCGCTGGAGTTGCGAAAGCCCACATGGGCTTTGAAAGACGCCGCCAATGATCATTTACAACCGATGGAACAGGTGACGATCGATGAGGCGGTGACGCGAATAAAGAGAGCAAAGCCTGAGAAGGAATATCCCCTGAACGGTGAGGCTTAGCATGAAGATCAAATCCATCAGGATCGAGAACTTTCGCTCTTTCGACGATACCACCATCGACCTGCACAATTATTCGTGCTTCGTGGGCGCAAATGGGGCTGGGAAGTCCAATGTCCTGGCCGCGCTGAACCTCTTCTTCTGCGAAAGCAGTGCCTCTCGACGAACTGGTTCGGCACTGGACCCTGAAGACTTCCATCATCGCAAGACGGATGCTCCTGTGCGCGTCACCTTGACCTTCACGGACCTGTCCGCAGATGCCAAGGAAGAGCTGGCCGCCTATGTCCGAGATGACAAGCTTATCGTGACGGCGGAAGCGACCTTCGATGCGGCCAAGGGAGAAGCCAAGGTCCGCCATGACATAGCGTTGACCGAAGTGGCGGACCTTG
>CAYTRP010000078.1:0-6497 GCA_964440195.1 uncultured Candidatus Sumerlaeota bacterium | reverse complement strand
TTCCAGGCGCGGGCAGGTCACTGTGCTTGTCCGCGCCTGGAACAAAGGCCGCCATGGCAGAGGCGCTTCAAGCCTATGAAGGCGCACACCCGGAGAAGTGCGAGCTGTTGCGCAGCGAGGATTCATTCTACGGAGTCAACAGCACTGGGAAGCTGGCGAAGTTCCTTACGTGGGTCTACATCCCGGCGGTGAAGGATGCAGGAGACGAATCGGAAGAGGGTAAGAATACGGCCTTTGCGAGACTGTTGGAAAGAGCGATCGAATCCCGATCACAGATCGACGATGACCTGGAGGCACTGAGGAAGAAGTCTGTCGATGAGTACACCGCACTGTTGAAAAAGCACGAAGCCAGCCTGACGAAGGTATCAGATTCACTGAAGAATCGGCTCTCGACCTGGTCGCATCCAGGGGTGGCGCTCAATCTCAAGTGGAACACGGATGAGAAGAAGTCTGTGCAGGTGCAGAAGCCGCTGGCCGGGATTCAAACGGGGGAGGATGGCTTCCTCGGCAGCCTGAGCCGCATGGGGCATGGCCTTCAGCGATCATATCTTCTGGCCCTGTTGCAAGAACTGGCCGAGGGCGAGGATTCTGGAGACCCAACCCTGGTGCTCGGCGTCGAAGAACCCGAACTGTACCAGCACCCGCCGCAGGCACGGCATCTGGCTTCGGTGTTTCAGGATCTTGCAGAACAGGGCAGCCAGGTCCTGGTGACGACCCACTCACCTTACTTTGTCAGCGGTGAGCACTTCGAGCATGTGCAGGTCGTCCGCAAGGCTGGTGAGAAATCGCCATCGAAGATCACGAGCCTTGACTACCAGAAACTCTGCGATCGGCTGCGTGCCCTGAAGGGGGAAAAGACCAAAGGAAAGAACGAAGGGCTAATCGCCAAAATCCACCAGTCCTTACAGCCCAGTCTGGCCGAGATGTTCTTCACCAAGGTTCTGATCCTCGTTGAGGGCTTGGAGGATGTTAGCTTCATCACGACACAGCTTCATGTTTCTGGAAAGTGGGACGAGTTTCGGCAACTGGGCTGCCACATCGTTCCGGCCAACGGTAAAGACAACTTGATTCGCCCGCTGGCCATTGCCCAGGAGCTTGGCATCAGGACCTACGTGATCTTCGATGCTGATGGAAACTGCCAAGAGAAGCACAAACATCATCACGAGGCCGACAACATGGCACTCATGACCCTTCTGGGCCTGCCTACAGCATCGCTGTTTCCGACGTCACACCAGATCGAGGACACCCACGCCATCTGGATGAACAACATGGGGGATGCTGTTGATGGAGGCTTCGATGGCGTCGATGTTTCCCCCTACAAAGAAGAAGCGCGTGTGCGACACGGTCAGGAGAAGGACCTGGGGAAGAACGACTTCTTCATCGCAGACTGGGTTACGGCGGCATACCTTGATGGCCACAAGTCAAAAACCTTGGCGGATCTGTGCGAAAAGATTCTGAAATTTGCCCGCTCAAGCTAACTGATTCATGGAATCATGAGCAGGTTCACTTTAGTCCTGACTATGCTCCTCGCATCTGGTAGCTCGAAATCCTGGGGTCACGATGACGCCTGTTCCCGGTGCACCACAGACCTCACAGATGGCCGCTGATCGGCGCATGGCTTCGTCGCGGATTTCCCGTGCGATGTGATGAGATTGGTCAGCGAAGTAAATCCGCAATGACCCCAATTTTTGCTTGGTCATTGTGATGGGCGGGGCCCCCTCGCGGCGGCAGCGATCAAGGATCTCTACGAACAGTACTCCCCATCCGGGTGAGAATTCGATGCCGCGCCAACGTGGGTCGAAGAGGTCTTTGTTCACGGCCACTAAGGCTTCGAGTTCTTCGGAAGTCATAGCTCAGTCCACGTTCATGCGACAGTGCACGCTGGTGCAGTTGCGGTCGAACCAGCCTCTCGGCATGATGATAGCCGAAACATAAGGGTATCGTGGGTGGATAGGCTCCTCCGCGGGATCGTGTACCTCCAGGAGTTTTCCATCAGCTGAGATGAGTGCGATCTCCACGTGTGACGGCAACGCTGCGATGTCGATGAAGTGGTACCCCACCGAAGGCCCAAAAAAGAGGACACCATGATCCTCGTTCACGTCGTAGCTGAGGGCCACCTCAACCAGGAGGTGACCTGGATAGGCAACCACGTGGGCGGGCGCACCGCCGATGACAATCTCGTGAGCACCTGTTTTCTTCAAAGTTGAATCCTCTTGGCGGCGTTCTCCTCGAAGAGATTGCCTGCCTGTATATACGATCGAAGGATACGGAGTGACCGGTGGCCTGTGGTCCTGGCGATCTCACGTTCGCTGGCTCCACCGCGTGCCGCCGAAGTACAGAATCCAGATCTGAGTGAGTGGCCTGCTAAAGCCCTTGGATCCAACCCAGCAAGCCTCGCACGTCCCTTGATAATGCAGGCGACAGCATTTCCACTGAGCGCCTTTCCCGTGGATTCGCCGCCACGACGAAAAGATTGAAAAATCGGTCCCTCAGTGATTCTTGCGGAGTTCAGGTAAGCAGCTAGAGCGAGAACTGGGCACGCCTCAGCTTTGTTGCCCATAGGGATCCCAATTTCTCTTCCATGACCCTCAGCGTCTGTTTTGGATCGCCGTATCAGGATGCGCAGGCCTTCTTCCTCGATCTGTACGTCACCAACACAAAGTGCGGCCAACTCCGACCTTCTGAATCCACCCAGAAATCCCAGTAGCAGCAACGCTCGATCTCTGCGGTCCCTGGGGCTGCTGTCACAGGTGCTGATCAGTCCCCTTAGCTCAGCCACGGTGATAGCTTTTTTCCTTTTCGGCATCGTACCTTTGCTCCGCCGAATGCCCTTCAGTACATCCCTCACGATCTGGCTCTTCGTCGGCGTCTCCTGCCTTGCTGTCTTGTGCGCTTGGGAAATCGTTGCCAACCTCCTTTCGATGGTTGCGATGCTGACGCCTCGTTCGGCAAGGTCGGTGATGTAAATGGCAAGGGTGGGTCCGTCTGTCGGCAGGCTGGTTCGTCCCGCTCGCTCACACCAGAAAGCGTAATCTCGCCAATCCGCCGCGTAGGCCCTCTTCGTATTCTCACTTCGGCACTGACCAGCGTACTCGCGTGCACGCTGCACGATCCGCAGAGACGATTCCGGCTGGGCGACGGTTGGCAAGCTGTCTTGGCGATCAACATCGATTTTCATGGCCTGGGCTCCTTTTGGCTGTGATAAGGTTCCATTATCACAGCCTATTATTCATCTAATTACTCGGCTTCTTTGGGCGCGGCTTGCTCGCCCTCTTCTTCGGAATGATGGGCTGGCTCTGTTCCTTCCAGTTCGCCCACGTATCCCAGTAGGTTTCTGGTTTGCGTGGCAAAAGGTGTCCGCCTCCAGCCTTTGTGAAGATGTTCGCGAAACCTCGCTCTTGATCGCAGTCGACTTCTATCCGGTCAATCAGGCGTTCGCATGCTGCGCGGAGCTTTGCTCGATCCTCATCTGACTCGCGCATGCCCGCGGCGAGTTCCTTGAGATGCTTTCCCTGGTCAGTAATCGACGGAGACAGCTTCCGCTGTGCTGCCTGCTGTTCGAGTACCAACAGTTCGTCGCGAAAGGCCTGGAGCTGGTCTTCGCGACTGGTAATCGAGTCCATAAGCAGGTTCCAACGTCGGTCATCCTTCTCCGTGAGGATACGGGCTTTGGCACGCTCGATTTCGCTTTCGGCAACGCGGATGTCGTCCTGAAGCTTTGAGATGCGTCCTGCCTCTTCCTCCGGTGGCTGATCCTGAGGTACAAGGAGGTTGGGATCGAATTCTTGAGCGATATAGCGAAGGACGTGATCCTCGAACTCACCTACCCTCCAGAACCTACCATTTGTGCAAGCTTTCGCAGCCCGGCGACGTCGGTGGCAGTAGTAGTACCTGTAATGCCAGCGGGCTTCTGGAGCGTTTCCACCTATGTGCATCGCCCCTCCGCACTGGGCGCACTTCATCAAGCCGATGAAGAGGTTGGGCACCATCCGCCGCCTTCTTCCTCCACCGGTTTTCGGAGCATTTCGGATCCTCTGCTGAAGAAGAAGCCAGCGACCTTTACTGATGATGTGCGGGTAGTAGTTCTCGACAGGCTCGGGGACCTCTCCATCCACCTTTCGAGTGAAGACAAAGGCACCGTACAGCGCGGGATGAGTCAGCACGAGCTTTACGGAGGAATCGGACCATCCGTGAACGCTCTTCTTGCCGCCATACACTCCCTGGAACGCTGGCACGCCAGCTTTGTTCAGTCGTTTGGCAATGCCAGTGAGTCCGACGCGAGGAAACTCCTCTACAACCACGCCCTTTTCGTCTGTGCGATTGCCAAGACTCCAGTCGACCATCTTGAGAACCCAAGGGGCTCTCTCAGGATGGAGGTGGCGAGTTCCGCTGACGAATCGCGTACCAATTCTCACAACGTCTCTGATCTCGATCCAGCCGGGAACCCTCGTCGTTCCTGTCTCACCAGCCTTGATGGCTTGGACCTTTGCCTTCCAGATGTTTCTTGCTCGCCGCGCCTTGATCTCGCTGTCTTCGTGAGCCCGTTGCATCTCCGAGATCAAGCCGTGTAGGTCCCATGAGGATTTCTTGAATCTCTCATGTGTATAAACCTCCGCCCTCACATGGGACCCCTGATCATCCCTTACGACGGCAATCGCGATGGAAGCCTTCACGAGCTGAATGACGATCTCAAGAGCGTCCAGAGGCGTTTCTCGTGACAGACGGTCGATGTTTTCTACTACCAGCATGGTGTTCCTGGGGATCTTGCCTTCTTTCACTTGGGCAAGGAGCACCCCCAGCTTGCCACTCTTCAGGTGGTGGCCGTGGTACGCGGAAAGGCCCTGATCCACGATCTCTTCGAGCAGCACCAAACCTTCCTGTTCGCAGTAGCGGCGTGCGACATCAACCTGGCGATCCTGTGATCTGCCCAGTTTCTGCCGTTTCGAGGAGAAGCGGGTGTAGCTGATGGCGTGCTTCATCGTAGGTCCATCCCTCCGAGGAACCTGCATGGGGCCGCATTGTGTGTAAAGACAAATCAAGGCACGCCCGGCTGCACGAAGGAATCGTGCGGGTTTCGCGACTTGTCGGCGGAGTTCGGGAAGCTCGGCGCGGTGGTGCTGGGCGCGTCGATGCTGGACGTGAAGTCGAAGAAGAAGTTCGCCGACAAGTTCTCGCTCAACTATCCGATCCTCGCCGACGAGGACCACAAGGTCGCCGAAGCTTACGGCGTGTGGGTGGAGAAGTCCATGTACGGGAAGAAATACATGGGCATCTCGCGCGAGACGTTCGTCATCGGCCCCGATGGAAAGATCGTGGCCCATTGGCCCAAGGCCAGCGGCAGCGAGGACCACGCCGGTGAAGTTCTCTCGGCGCTCAAGGGGATGCGGGCGAAGTAGGCCTATCTGATACCTGATGGACCGAAAAGAGCGTGCATTTGGTCCGGATTTGAGAATGCCGTGGAAGGCTGGCGTCCTCAGCCGTCCCGAACAACGAAACAACCGAAACTGGTGTAACCCTATAGTGGGACCGGGTGGTCGTCCCCTTCCGCCAGCCGGAGCGTGGCTTCCAGTTCGGGGACGGACCATCTTTCCCGGATGGCCTGCTGTTCGTAGAAGCTGCGTTCCAGGGGGTCGTCGATGCGCAGAAGCTCCACATGGTGGGACCAACTCAATAAGTCAGAAGGCTTCTGACCTTTTGGGTATTGGAGGTAGAGAAGGCGCATGTAGATGACGTTGCTGCGGCTGAAGCCCTTGCCGTGGCGCCGGGTAAGATCGCGGCTGAGGGTGTTCAGCAGGGCCTTGCCGTACTCGGCACGGGCTTGGCCACCTTGCTCGAACTCGACGATTTGGCGTCCAATCTCCCAGTAGGTTTGGGTCAGGTGGGCGTTGACGGCCTGCATCGTCCGGGACTGGCCGGTGGCGTAGACGTGAGAGATGCGCCCGAGCAACTCCTGGTAATCGTTGTCCCGAATCGGCTCCTCACTCATGCGGCAAACCTCATCTGGCGAAGGCGTTCGTTCACGCGGGCGGAGGGGTCTCGACTTCTTCCATCAGGGCCGGGAGAGGTTGGTGGTGGCGCTGGCAGGGTGCGGACGCCACCCGTCAGTACTTGGGAGATGCGGTCGAGTTCCCCTTCGACATGCGACATAGGCAAGCACAAGAAGGGTTCCCGCGTGAAGCAAAAAGAGTGTACACCCGGTTGCACGAAGGAATCGTGCGGGTTTCGCGACTTGTCGATGGAGTTCGGGAAACTCGGCGCGGTGGTGCTTGTCTGGCTGAAGAAGAATCGGTAATTCGCCCCACTCGCCGTGCTGGCCGATCGCGACAGGGCTTGTGGATTATCAAAAAACGAACCCCGGCAGTGGCATTAACACCACGACCGGGGTTCAGGCGAATCGCTTCTCGGTTGTTAGCCAACCGGGGTCAATCGGCGCTCGCCATCACGCCAGATCAAAGCGGTCAAGGTTCATGACTTTTGCCCACGCGGCGACAAAGTCC
>CAYTRP010000077.1:6602-10907 GCA_964440195.1 uncultured Candidatus Sumerlaeota bacterium | reverse complement strand
ACCTCGAAGCCTATTGTGGCGGGTACGGGTCGTTCAACCTGGCGGAACTCCGATTCCTTCCGCGGAGCAACTTTTTCTCACAGCTATTGCCGATGCCACTGAACCACGGGCTTGGAAGCCATTGGGGATGGGACGGCTACCTGTGCTGGTACAGTCCGCAGGTTCCGCGAACACCCGAGCACCGGATCTTCACAAACAGGGAAGCGGATCTCTATTGGCCGGTGAATGGCGCGGACCTGCACATCACGGCGCAAGGTGCCTCTTCTCTCCGCGTGGAAATGGAGACCCACAGTCCCAATTTCAGTCATTATGCCGTCCTCGCAAACGGAGAGTCCTCCCGGGTCGAGGGCCGTGTCTATGAGTGGGCACTCGCGCCGGGCTTCAACCGGTTGGAGGTACGAGTGGCGGACGCGCTGGGAAACCTGGGTCCGATCAGTTGGATCGAGTTGTCGAAAATGAATCGGGAATCAAGTGCCACCAAACAACCAGAACCCTAGAGAAGGATCGAATCAAGACACCAAGGCGTGAATGCCAGGAGGAGTATGACATGCAGGAAGAAAAATTGGCGGATCCGAGCCGTGACAACGCACTCCGCCGTCCAGTGCACCGGACGCGGCAGGGCATCCCGCACCTATGGAGTGTCGTTGCCATTCTGATGATTCTGGTCACCCAGCCTCTCCGGGCCGTGGCGGACGAGATCGGCTTTCATCTCTCAAAGATAGACGAGGGACTCACATGGGTTAGCGGCTACTGGGGATACAACGGCCCCAAGCTTGTCCATGATGGCGAGTACTACTACACCGTTGGCTCGTGGGGTGCGGACCAGCCATCCAGCAAGGGAATTGTGTACCGATACGATGGGACGACTTGGGAGAAGGGCTACGAGTGGACCGACCTCAACTACCAGCCTGCCCTCATCCTCCTCGACAGCCAGAAGCGCCTCATCATCATCTATGCCAAGCCCGGTGCAAAGCCTCGAATCCTCCGGGCCAATGCCCCGGGCGATTTCAACAACTTCACACCGCTGTTCGTAAGCAATAGTATCCCGCGAGCAGGATACATTGGCGCAGGCATCCACGACAACCGTCTTGTCATCGGGTACATTGGCGGGAACGACACGTACAGCTTCTACACCGCCGTCATGAACCTCGACACGCAGCAGTGGTCCACCCCGATACTGCATGCCGCAGCTCAACAGTCAACGATTCCGTACACTTCGTGGGTTTACCCAATCATCCAGGCAGATGCGACGGGGTTCCACATGGTGGCCAGCAACGCCGGGACATCATCAAACTACGACCGTATCGTCTATAAGTATGTGCCCTACAGCGCATCCAGTGCCCCTCCGACGGAAATAATCGCCGAAGTAGTCCTTCCACCCATCTGGCGCATCGCCTTTGGGATGTCCATGTGGCGCGATGATGCAGGAGCGATCTATGTGACGGCCCAGTACAATCCCGATCCGGGCAACATGCTGACCGTGTATCGCCGCGATCCCACCACAAGCATTTGGTCGTCGCGTCAGATCAGCACATCCCAAATCGCAGCCGTCTATCAGGGGCCGTCGGACGCGTCCAATCTATGGCTCATGAGCACCTTCGGCAGCTCCCTGCGCCTCTACAATTCCTCGGATGAAGGCAATAGCTGGCAACTCCAGACGCTCCCCAGCTTCTCGGAGTACGGCCTCGTGTCGTCCTTTTTTCTGCACGGCCTGAACCCGGGGAGCGGAAGCGTCATGCCCGAGAAGCCCACGGCGGTCTTCAGCGCCGGGCCGCATCCCAACTACCAACTCTGGTTCGTTCAATTCGACACTCCATCGCCGGGAGGCGATGTGAGCGACTCTTTTTTTCTCCACTGAAGGGGGAGTAGGCCCATGAAGTAATGCTCATCCGCCAAGAGACGCGGTCGTCGGTCCGCCTTGCCTTGCGGTTCCTTTGCCGAATTCTCCCGGGAATTCACTCTGTTGTGACTTCCCGGGCTTTGTTCTCCTCAAAGACAATCTCTACCAGTGCCCTCTCCTCATCGTACTCAAAACGGGCATCCCCCCAACGGATCGATTGCCCGTTGATCAGTTGCATGCCGACGGGTCGGGAATCAGTCCCCAGCCTGATGACGGCCACCTCGCCGTTGAAGGAAAAATCCCTCAAGGATTCAAAGGACCACTCCGCCGCCTCCATGGCTGGATCGATGACGCCGATGAGATGGCGGGTTCCATCCACAAAGTCGATGGACCAGCCCCTGGAGAACGACCCGGCGACCAATTCTTTTCCATCCTCCCGTACAAGCTGCTGGCGCTGGACTTGGCGTATGAACGGCGTGTCCATGTAAGGTTCCAGGATGCCCGCGAACTGCGATGCCAACGGCCCGGATTCGGACCGCCGACGCTCCATCCATCGCGACGTCCAGGCCGGTTCCCCACCGTAGAGGCCGACATCGATCCAGTTCTCGGCGAGCAGGACCTCACCTTCGTCGCCGATCCCATGAAAGCGAAGGCGTGGCGCCTTGCCCGCCTCGAGGTATCCGTATCGATCCTCAAAGGCCCAATCGAGTAACCAACCCGCCGGTGGCGAAGCAGCCCGGCGCACATTCCTGATCAGCCAGTCGTGCTCAAAGGAATGCGGCTCGAGTGCCAGACCGGCGGGAGTCGCCTTTGAGAAGAATGGCGTGTAAGAGCGTATGTGCTCCGTTCCACCCCGCACATTGAAAATGTCCACGATGTAGGCGCGACCGGTCCGCTGCTCGACAAGCAGGAGCAAGCGTTCGTAGCGGTCGATCTTGTAGAGACCCGGGGACTCGACTCGAATGGCGTGCACCTTCCCGCCGGATGCCCAGAGCGTCGTCTTGCCGTCGGCATTGGAATGCGACCTGCCATCAACGACGACGGTGTTGTGGCCCGGGGTCCTTTGGAACCACGAGACCTTCTCTGGCGACTCACCCGACATGTACCCCACGGGCGGATATCCATAGTCCGGCAGCAGGTTCAATCCACCGTAGAAGAGTTCAATGCTCAAGCCATCCTGGTGGGCATGACCGCCCCCCACGTGATGAATCAGCGATAGGGCAACGCCGTTCGCGTCATCGCCGGATCGAAGGACCGAAAGGCCCCACTCGTCCAGCCTTGTGTCGCCGGGCACGAGGCCATGCCCGGAATTCTCGAGTGTCCGTCTCGCCTTCTCGCGAAAGGCCGGGGCATCCACTGCAAAGATCTCGCGAGGAAGGCCCTCAAGTGTCCCGCCATTGGCATGAAACATGACCCGGACGAAATCGACGTCGCTCGTGACCTCATACAGTCTCCAGAGGAAGTGAAAAAGGCATGGCTCGATGCCGGCAGTCGCGGAGCGATCCAGATCCATCCCCAGGTAGAACGGGGCGGGACGCGGCAGTGTATCCGTTGAAGCCTGTTGCGAGACATGACGCCTGCCAAACAGCCCGCTGTCGCCCTCGCTTGGGTAATACAGGCCTTGAATCTTGGTGTCGATGTGGAATCTCCACGTCTTGTGCAGGTCGGGAAAAAGGATGAACAGCTCTTCGAGTATCGCGGGGTCGAGCCTGTCGAAGCGGGCAAGCAGCACGGCCATATGCCGGGGGAACAAGGTCGAGTATCCCTGCAACCCCCTTTCGCCCGTAAGGCCGTCCGCCTTGAGCGAGTCGCGAAGGATGTTGGAAAGAAGCTCGATCGCGCGCTCGCGATTGGATGGCCATTCCAGCACCGTTTCGACCGTCACAAGCGTGATCGGGGTCATGGGGAAGTTGGAGAGAATGCGGTCGGGATGAGCGAGCGTCTCGCGGAATATCCTCTCCTCGATATTCCGCTGGATGTCGGCAAAGGACCGCTTCGGGTTGTCGAGGTGGTGGCCGGCCGCCTTGCGCGAGAGGAAGGCCACCAACCCTTCGTCATCCCTGATGGACTCAAAGATCCGGTCGTAGGCGACCGCCAACTGGAGGACTTCCACACAGGCGTCATGCCACGTCGAGATTGTCCCGCGCAGGCCCGGGCCCTCATAGACAATTCCCTGCGTTGAAAAGTCGTAATCGGGATAAACATCCGCCAATCGATCCAGCAGGATCCCGGCCTTGCGCGCGTGGGCAGGATCGCCGGTCACCATGTGAGCCTCCGAGAGACGGACGATGCCCTCCAGGATGCGGGCCTTCCATTGGCCGTAAATGAGGTACGTCCCGATGAAGCGCCAACGCTCGTCCCCCCTGACAAAGCCATCGCCATCATCGACCCCGAACTGGTGCAAGGGATCGGAGGGGTCCGGATGTTCGGAATTGAAAAGCAGCGAGCGATCGGCACGAGCTGGG
>CAYTRP010000077.1:0-6592 GCA_964440195.1 uncultured Candidatus Sumerlaeota bacterium | reverse complement strand
GGGTCAAAGAGGCCGTGCTCGTCGAGGCCCGATCGATGAAAGGCCTCGAAGTCATTGGTGGGGTAGAGCTTGCCCGTGCGCGGAGACCGTACCTTCCAGGGATGGGCAAATGGATCAATCCCCCACTCGTACATCAGCACCGGCTCGCCTGTCTCCGGATCCGTTCCACTGGAATAGACCATCCACGACCGTTTGATGGTGGCGGCGAACGCCCACGACCACAACTCGTCATCGGATGTTTCCAGCCATGGCTGCGCCCTTGAGGCAATCTGGTCCCGGGCTGCTCGCATCACGGGATCGTTCGCCGCATTCCCGGCAGCCTGGTCCTTCAGCCTCCCCGGATACAACGTGCCGGTCGCCTTCGATGGAGGAGCTTGCGTTGGCTCGACTGCAAGTGCCGGTCCCACCACCAAGGCGACCAGAAGGAGGATGAAACATGGCGGGGCGAAGCGTCGCAGGTTCATGGTAGAGTCTCCGATGCTTCCGAAGTTGGCACCCCGAGATGCAAATCCAGGGGCCTCGAATACGGCCCAAGCCATGGTCATCGCACGAGGGGGGGGATGGAAAAATCCGGCAACCCGACGCTACCTCGCCAATCGACCGAGTGTCAATTGCCTCCCCGCTCGTGGGCCGGCATGGCAATCCCGTTTGCCTTGCCAGCTCTCGGCCAGGCCCAACAGTGTACTGCCGAAGCATTGAAGTCCCCTCGGGAAGATCCCCATTGTGCGCGCCGCCATGAATACTCAGCGAGTGGACGGTCAAGACGGCTCGCTGCCGCCGTTCAAGCGCGGCCTGATCGTGTTGTTCGTGGTTCTCGCCAGCGCGTCGTTCGGTATTCCTCCCGGCGAAACAGTCGCCCGGAGCGATCTCTCCGAGGGCCTGTTCCAGACGGGCTTCAGATCGCCAACGGACGCCGAACCGCGCGAAAAATCGCGGTCAATTTCCACGTATGAGATTGCCGATCCCGGCCATTTCTACACCCGCGATTCTCCGGTCCTCTTCTTTCACAACATGGCGGGTTACGGCATCTACCCCTACTCGCCGGAACTTTTACAGTTGATGGCCCGCTTCGAGACCATCTGGGCCGGCAATGTCTTTCCCCTGCCCCCGGAATGGGTGGATCATCTGCATGCGGCGGGATCGAAGAAACGTTCGCTCCTCTTCTACGAGTTGTTTACCGCCGTTCATTTCATTTACGGAAAAGAGACTCCACAGCCCTACGAGGCATGGCAGGTCGCGTTTCTGGACGAACACAAGCTCGACTTCCACACGATAAACCCGCTGGTTCCGCCTGATTTTCAGGAGTTCGCTCCCGGGCGGCATCTTCCCGGGGCGGGGCTGCTTGACTACTTCATCAACTACGGCCGCACGGGGGGCGGACCGGAGTCCTTCCTTGTGGACCAGTTTTACGACGTCAAACGCGCGGAATGGGGATACGACGGGATTTTCCTCGACCTGATGGGGAGTGCCTTCATGAAGGTCTCCGACATCCAGGATCCCCTAAATCCCGCCAATTTCATCAATGCGCACACGCAGTATCTCAACCTCGCGTCGACGCGTTCGGATGCCGCCAAGTCCTACGACGAAAACGGCGCCGCATTCCTCTCGCAGCTACGCGCCAGGAATCCGGACATCGATGACTTTCCCCTTTGGGGGAACCAGGCATATCGATCCGGTGACCCGGTCACAGGCCGGAACCCCTACTACGAGCATTTGCAGGCGGATTTGGACGAGAGTTCCTTCACCACTTGGTACAACCTCCAAGGTTGGACGACGAATACCCGGGTTCTCCTCGACGGCACATGGCATGAAGGCGCCAACCCGGTGGAGACGCGCATCATCCCCTACACGCAGGCGATAGCCAACTTGCAGCCCTTCCTCGCCCAGTTGGAATACTCGCGTGCTCACCACGAACATCCCGTGCAGGGTGTCCTCCTCAACTACGTCAGACCCTTTTACAAACCCAGGGAGGATGGCTACGAGGCGGTTGTTGATCGCGAAGCCATCTACTATGGCTATGCGGCCGCAAAGTCCCTTGGGTTGAACTCGTTCGCCTGGGACTTCTTTGACACTTTCGTTACGATACCGGGGGTTCCGGGTGCCCCCCCCGGTACGGGACTACCGCCACAGGGCTACTACCGGTGGGCCTTCGATCCCATTTATTTCCTGGATTTGGGGGACAGGGTGACAGTGGGCACGGAGCCATTTACGGAACCCGGGGGGAAGTCCGCGCATTTCATCGGCTTCGAAAAGGGCTTCATCGTCATCAACTCCTCCCAGCCCGCGCAAGACTTCCAAGTGAACCTCTCGGGGCAAATTCCGGATCAACAGTCAGGCGTTTTCGGTATCCACGATCATTTCACCGGCAAATCCCTTCCATCGGGCACAACCCACTTTCTTGTGCCAGCCGCCTACTATCCAATTGGCGCAACGTTGACGAACAGTGCCAGGGTCTTTTCCTATGCCGATGAGGACGGCAACCTGATCGGAACTCCCCCGAGCGTGAAGGATATGATGGCGATAGAATAGCGGCGTGGCCTGCCGAATTCCCAGTCCGCGGGCCCCCAGAATCCCGGTATTCTCCGCTTGCGCGGGGGGAGATCAAACGGGACCCTGAAAGCACAGGTTTCAAGGGGCGAACAGTCGATGAACGCTCGTAAAAAGCTCAAAAACACGGTCCCGATGGTCGTCCGGACCTTCGAGGTGCTGGAGGCTTTCAGGGAGAAGACCGACGGGGTCACCTACAAGGAATTGATCGTCCGGTTCCCCGAGGTTCCCCCGGCCTCCATCTATCGAATCATCTGCTCCCTGGAAGCCACGGGCTACCTATGGAAAGACGAAACCACCAATAAATTCGAGCTTGGCGCCAAGTTCATCGAAATGGGGCGGCTGACGGAGCGGCGCCAGAACATCCTGCGCTACAGCCAAGCGCACATGGAGCGGCTGCGCGACAAGTTCGGCGAAAACGTCAACCTGCTCAAGATCGAGCAAGCCGAACTGGTCTACATTCGCACCCTCGAAGGCCACCAGTCCCTGCGCGTCACCGAGCTTCGCCGCCGCCGCTACTGCGTCCACAGTTCGGCCGCCGGCAAGGCCATCATGGCCTATCTTCCCTCCGGCGAACGGGATGAACTCGTCTCGGAACTCGAACTCGTTCGCCTTACCCCCAGCACCATCACGACCCCCAAGGCCCTGATAAAGGAGCTTGAACGGGTGCGCCGCCAGGGATATGCCGTCGACGCCGAAGAAAATCTCGAAGGGGTCAGTTGCGTCGCCGCCCCCATTCTCAACCGGGAAGGCTACCCCATCGCCGCGTTGAGCGTGTCGTCCCCAACCTTCCGCCTCCCTCCCCAGAAGGCAATCGAGGTCGCCGAATCCATCATGGAAGTCACCGAGGAGATCTCGCGCTCCGGGTATGGCTTTGACGGGGCCCTCATCGCCAACATGGCGTAGTTTGTATTTAGAACAAAAACTATCATTACGTAAAATATCCCTTGTCATCCCTTCGGATGCGGGGGACGCTCCCGGCATCCCCCATGCCCGGCACGTCCGTGTGCCGATTCCCATCGCGTTTCGGAGGCACCACTCCTTGATCCCGGCGCCTGACAATCACGCCCCCCTTTTGATCAAGCCACGGACTTCCTGTCGCTGGGACTCGGCCTCCCTCGGCGAGGTCATGCTCCGGCTCGATCCGGGCGAGTCGCGCATTCGCACCACCCGCACCTTCAAGGTGTGGGAGGGAGGCGGAGAGTACAATGTCACCCGCGCCCTCAGGAAGACCTTCGGACTCCAGACGACGCTCCTGACGGGAATTGTCGACAACGAGGTCGGGCACCTCCTCCTCGACCTCATCATGCAGGGCGGGGTCGATACGTCTCATCTGAAGTGGTTCCCCTTCGACGGCATCGGGCGATCGGCGCGCGTGGGCTTGAACTTCACCGAACGGGGCTTTGGGATTCGCCCCGCGCTCGGCTGCTCGGACAGGGCGTACTCGGCGGCATCGCTTCTCACCGCCGGGGATTTCGACCTTGAACGGATCTTCGGCGCCGAAGGGGTCCGTTGGTTCCATACGGGCGGCATCTATGCCGCGCTGTCGGCGCAGGCGCCCCAAGTCATCGAAGCCGCCATGCAAGCCGCGCGCGCCAATGGCACCATCGTCAGCTACGACTTGAACTACCGCTCGTCGCTTTGGAAGTATTTCGGAGGCCAGGAGCGCGCGCGGGAGGTCAATCGCGCCATCGCCCCCTACGTCGACGTGATGATCGGCAACGAGGAGGACTTCACCGCAGCCCTGGGGTTCACGGTTCCCGGCTTGGATTCGCATTTGTCGCAACTCGACACCTCGAACTTCAAGGCCATGATTCAGCGCGTCGTCGAGGAATTCCCCAATCTCAAGGTCGTCGCCACCACGCTGCGAAATGCCAGGACGGCGTGCCTGAACGATTGGGGCGCGATCCTGTGGGCCGGTGGCCAGTTCCATGAGGCACGCCATCGCGAAAACCTCGAGATTCTCGACCGGGTTGGCGGCGGCGACGGCTTTGTGTCCGGCCTGGCATATGCCTTCCTCGAAGGGAAGACTCCCGCGGAAGCCGTTGAATGGGGCGCGACCCATGGTGCCCTGGCAATGACGACTCCGGGCGACACCTCAATGGTCAGCAGGCAGGAAGTCGAGCAGGCCATGGCCGCCAAGGGTGCTCGTGTCGTTCGCTAGCCGGGCAGGGAACGCTTGGTCGATGCAGCTCACCGGGAGGCAAGGTACGTGCGCGTTGCAGTGACAGGTCTCCTTCACGAGTCAAACACGTTTGCCTCCTCCGCCTGCCGGTTCGAGGACTTCCTCGCTGCCGACTATGCCGTCGGCGAGGGGATCGTCCAGCACTGGAAGGACGCGCACCACGAACTCGGCGGCATGCTTGCGGGCTTGGTGGAGCAGGAGATCGAACTCGTCCCGACCTTCGCGGCGTCCGCCACGCCTTCGGGACCCGTTGAGCCGCAAACCTACCGGAAGCTCTTGACCAACCTCCTCGCGCGACTGCGTGAGGCCGGCCCGATCGATGGCCTGCTTGTCGCCCTTCACGGCTCCATGTTCAGCGAGGGGCTCGACAGCGCCGATGGAGAAACGGCGCGGCGAATCCGGTCCGCCATCGGCGACAATATCCCGATGATCTTGACGCTCGACATGCACGCGAACGTTTCCGATCCCATGATCCTCGCCCCCGACGCGACGATTGCCTATCGGACCTATCCCCACGTCGACCAAAGGGAACGCGGGCGCGAGGCGGCCCGCCACATGGCCGACATCCTGCGCCACCGCAGGGGACCCGCACGGGTGATGATCAAGTTGCCCATGGTCATCCACATCGTCCGCCAATACACCGGCGACGGGGCGATGCGGCGCCTGATGGATGCCGTCGAGGAAGCTTCCGCCCGCCCGGGCATCAGGAGCGCCAGCCTGGCTCCCGGCTACATTTATGCCGACGTCCCCGACATGGGCGTCTCGCTCATCGTCGTCGCGGAATCCTCGATCGAGTTGGCCGAAGCGACCTGTTGGGAACTTGCGGACTTGGCGCTCTCGCTGAAGGACGAGCTTAATGCGGGGCTGCCTTCAGTCGAGTCCGCGGTCTCCGAGGCCAGGAAGGCGGCCGGGCTCGTCACCATGATGGACTGCGGCGACAACATTGGTGGGGGAGGGCCCGGCGACGCGACCGTTCTGTTCGAGGAATCGCGTCGCCAGGGGCTCTCGCCGGTGGGCGTCGTTCTGCATGACCCCGCGGCGGCTGCCGCCTGTCACGAGGCTGGAGCAGGGTCGCGCGTCGCCTTGCAGGTTGGCGGACGGAGCGGACCGGAGCATGGCCGGCCGGCGCAAGTCTCCGGCGTTGTTGTCTACACGGGTGATGGGCAATACACCGAAGACCAACCGCGCCATGGCGGGCATCGGTTCTTCAACCAGGGCGCGTGCGCCGTGATCCGCACCGACGGGGGGGACTTGGTCCTCGTCAACAGCCTTCGGGTCATGCCCACGAGCCTCGGGCAATGGACCAGCGTCGGCGCAAGGCTTGAAAGCCTCCGCGCGGTGCTTGTCAAGGGAGCAACGGCACCGCTCGCGGCCTATGCGCCTATCTCGAACCGCGTGATTGCCGTCGATTCCCCGGGAGTGACGCGCGCGGGCCCCGAGGCATTCGAGTACCATCGGCGTCCTCGCCCGCTCTTCCCGCTGGACGAGGGGTTTAGGCCCGGCCGGGAAGATTGCAGGATTGTTCGTGCACTACCGAGAGTTTACAAGTGAAGTAAGTTGGAGACGAGGTCGCAGGAAGCCACGTCTCGCGGACTCGAATCCTTCAACCAATCCCCGCCGGAAACATTCACCTGCCGCACTCAAGGAACCCGCACGTGACCAACTCCCCCTTCAGTCTTTCCGGCAAGACGGCCCTCGTCACTGGCTCAAGCAGGGGGCTGGGATTGGAGTTGGCGCTCGGGTTGGCACAAGCAGGCGCGCGCGTTGTGTTGAATGGGCGTGACGAGGCGGCATTGGAGGGTGCCAGGAGCACGCACTTCTCCGCATGGGCACGGACGGAAGCGGCCGCCTTCGATGTGG
>CAYTRP010000076.1:8957-11138 GCA_964440195.1 uncultured Candidatus Sumerlaeota bacterium | reverse complement strand
GCCGCCCTCGCCCATGGCGTCGCGGGCATTGAGGATGAGATTGAGGAGGACCTGCTGCATCTGGATTTGGTCGGCGTGGATCGGGGGGAGATCGGGTTGAAGGTCCACTTCGATGTGCAGGTGCTTTTCCGCAAGTGTCTTGCGGACCATTTCAAGGCTGTCCATGACGACGGCGTTCAGGTGCACGGGCTTGAAGCTGGGCGGCTGGGGCCGGGCCATGGCGAGGAGATGGTCGATGATCTGGCGGACGCGGTAGGCTTGCTGGTAGATGGTGCCGATGTCCTCGGTCAGGACTTCCTTGTCCATGGAATCCATTTCCAGCCCGATGACGTCCAGGCGACCGATGATGATCCCGAGCGGGTTCTTGATCTCATGGGCGATTCCCGCCAGCAACTCGCCCATGATGGCGAGCTTGTCCGCCTGCTGGATGCGATGCTGGACATCCAGGGTTTCCTGGTACTTGAACTGCAGCAGCGAGATCAGGCGATTGAAGTTCTCGGAGATGCGCGCCATCGGGTTGGGAGAGGACTCGCTGAATACCCGGCACTGGCTGCACGATCGGAACTTGGAGAGGATGTCGATCTGCCCATTGAGTCCGGTGGACTTGAAGGCGGTGACTTCCCAGCAGCGTTCCGTGCCGGGGTTGTCGTAGGCCGCGCAGTTCTTGTTGGTGCAGACCCTCTCTTCCTGGCACTTGACGAGGGTCGGGTTGGGAAGACGCAGCGGGCCGGTGTTGATGCCCTCCTGCATATAGCTGAAGACGTGATGGAGGAGTTCCTCGATGTCCTGGTCGAGCTTGCTGATGGCGGTTCTTGTTTCCTCGTCGCTGCGGGCGGGCTCTGTTTCCTCGACGACGAGGACTCCCATGTCCGTCACGAGGGGCCATGCGGTCATGCGCCATGACGTGGGAGATGCACCGTTGGCGGAGGGGCTGGTATAGAGGCGCGTCGCCCGCGACAGGCCGTTGAGCACCATGCTGACCGGCCAGTAGTCGCGTTCGAGTCCCTCGGCCGGGATGGAGTCCTGCTGGTCGGCGTCATCAAGGACGAGTTCCTCGCCCGGGCGATGGGGGCGATTGCACCAGACCATTTGAAGGCGCTCGTTGAAGAACCGCACGCGCCGTGGCTGGCCGAGCAGGTAGGCCTTGAGGGGTTCCACCTCGGCCAGGAGAGGGTCTTCCTGGAGGCGCTTGATAAACATGGAGGTGCGGGGTCGCTTTCGCCTCGTTGACTGACAAGC
Organism: uncultured Candidatus Sumerlaeota bacterium; assembly: GCA_964440195.1. GTDB lineage: Bacteria > Sumerlaeota > Sumerlaeia > SLMS01 > JAHLLQ01 > CAYTRP01. The sequence goes on along the minus strand of CAYTRP010000076.1, from coordinate 9,899 downwards.
CTCGTTTTTCATCTCACCCCCGACCCTGCAAATGCAATCTCGGATCCACCTTCTCCACACAATCCGGCACCCGCCCGGGATCGATCCGCCCTCCGCGTTTAGTGGGCTGGTTGCCCGTCGGGCCACTCGACTGCCGCCGGGACGACGGATTCGGCCAAGCCGTGGCATTCGGTGCAGTTCCGGCCAACCCACACGTCAACCATGTTGCGTGGATGCTGGAAGTCGCGTTTGTCATAGACCGGCGGCTCGCGGGTCGCGGCACCTTGGGACTGCTCGATCAGGTCATGACACAGGTTGCAGTCGTTGGAGATGACGGCGCCCGTCGTTTCCTCGCGATGGCTGTCGTTGTGGCATCGGAAGCAGCCGGGAAATTCAAAGTGCCCGAGATGATTGGGGTACTGGCGCCAATCGACGCCCTGCTCGGGGAAGAAGTTCCGCTGGTAGATGTTCTTCAGCCACTCGATGTTTTGCTCGACCATTTCCTGGCCGCGTGGGCCTTCCATGCGGCGCGCGTACTGCTCGCGCAGGCGCTCGTCGATGGTCGCGAGGGCTTCCTCGGTGCTGTCGAAGGAGGTGCTGAGGATTTCATTGGCAGAGCGGCGAAGGAACGGGAGGGACGTGCTCAGGACACCGCCCGCCATGGACATGTCGATCAGTTGGCGCGGTGAGCGGAAGATGTGCGCCGGGCGATTGTGGCAGTCGATGCAGTCCATGGTGCGGATCTCGCCGGGCGGGGGATCCTGGCCGGCGAAATCCCCGGAGCGGAAGATCCGCGGCTCGCCACCCGCGGCGGTGACTTCGACCCACGGGATGTCGAGGCGTTGGCGATCGCGCGGCCAATAGCGCAGCGTGACCGAGGGGTTGATGTGCCAGTGGATGCCGTGCCCCTGGCCCACCTCGGGTTCGCCCCCCCCCACCTTCATGAGGAGGCTGTAGCGCATG
>CAYTRP010000076.1:1896-8947 GCA_964440195.1 uncultured Candidatus Sumerlaeota bacterium | reverse complement strand
CCAATCAAGACACCCGTGGAAAACCTCCGGCCCGCGCGCGATACCTGCCAGATCTCCTTGACCATGGAGCCGGAGAACTTTCCCGGCCAATGGCACTCCTGGCAGGTATCGCGCGCGGGCCGGAGGTTTTCCACGGGTGTCTTGATTGGCAGATGGTAGCTATTGGTCACCACCGCGTAGACTTGGTAGAGACCCGTCAGCTTCGATTTCACGTACCACTCGGCGCCGGATCCGATGTGACACTCGGTGCACAGCACGCGCGCGTGGGGGGAATGCTGATAGGAGGTGTGCTCGGGCTTCATCACATGGTGGCACACGAGACCGCAGAAGGTGGGGGACTCTGTGAAGTGGTAGGCTTCATACATGCCGATGGCGGAAACGCCGAAGAACAACGTCAGCATGGCGACGCCGATGAGCAGGCGCCTGCGTTGCCACTTGAGGTTCAGGTTGATGGTGGGCAGTTGGGGATACTGGTCGGGGTCCCTGCGGTGCCGGCGCCACCATTCGATGAGGATCCCCAGTAAAATCAGGCCGACGGCGCCGCCCAGCACCCCCGGCATGATGAGGTAGGTCACCACGCTGTTGTAGGGGTGATCGCGATAGAAGAGGAGATCGCTGAGGATCAGGACGGCCAGCAAGACGGTCGAGACGATGAGCATCGCCCATCCCGCATAGGTGATCAGGTTGCGGGAGAGGGGTGGCGGGGGAGTTGTCTGGACGTCGAGCGCCTGGGGGGCTTTTTCATTCTCCATCGGACCCTGCCTTCCCGATTCCGGTTCAAGTGGAGAGCCGTTTGCTAACCAACACCAAGCGAGGGCGCGGCCAACTCTCCGCGCGCGGATGGCATTTCGAGCAGCAAGAAGAGTTCCCCTTGTTCATCGCGGGCAGCCTCCGATGCGACAACTCCGCTTTCCGGTCGAGAGGGATCGCGTCCCTGCTCGCACGATCGCTTGTCGCGGCGATGTTCTCCCTGGCGTTCGCCACGCCGTTGAAGAGCGCGCCAATCGACACGTTGCACAATCGCTCCTGCACGGATGCGGAGTGTCATCCCTCCAACCTGGACGATCCGTCGCTGATCAGTCATCCATCGTTCCTGGAGCACTGGTGCGACCGCTGCCATCTCGATCATTCCTCCCCGGAACCGATGCTGTTGTCGAAGAAGCCCAACGAACTGTGCCTGCAGTGTCACACGGAGACCGAGACCAACGAGCACGGTGTTCTTCATCCACCGGACAGCGGCACGTGCGTTGCCTGTCACTCCCCCCATCAAAGCAGCGTTCCGCACCTGCTGCGCACCGAGGAGCAGTTGCTGCAATGCGGCGAGTGCCACGCGCGGGACCTTCAGGAGGCTTCCGAGCGCCCCTTTCGCCATCGCTTCTTCAATCCCCGGACCGAATGCGGCACATGCCACTACGCCCACCGCGAGGGCCAGGGTCGATTTGTGCGCGCCAATCTCGGCGAAACCTGCCTTACCTGCCACGACATGAACATCCGGATGGAAAATCGCACGTTGGAGAATGTCGGGAGCGTGATCCGGCAGGCCAGCGTGGTGCATCCCCCCCTTGCGGAGCGCGCGTGCCATGTCTGTCACACTCCCCACGGATCGCTGCAATCCAGCCTCTTGCGCGAGAATTACCCGGGTGGAAGCTATGCGGCGTATGACTCGGCCAACTATCAACTCTGCTGGAGCTGCCACGACTCCGCGCTCGTGGAAACCTCGGAAACAGAGGCCTCCACGGGTTTTCGCGATGGGACGCGCAACCTCCACAATGTTCATGTCCTTCAATCGCGGCGCGGCAGGGCGTGCCACCTCTGTCACAGTGCACATGCTTCCGAGCGGCCACACTTGATTCGCAGCACCATGACGTTTGGCACATGGACCACTGAGTTCGATTTTCGGGTTCTTTCCGATGGCGGCACCTGCACGACGGCCTGTCATCGCCCGACCGAGTATCATCGCTCAATTCCCTGATATTTCCCGAGTTGTCGCCTGTATGCCGGACGCGCGATTCGCCCTGCGCGGCGCCACTTACCCCTTGGGAGGATGGCTGCGTGGACACGTCGTGTCCACCTTTGGCTGAAATTGAGAAGGTGGGTTCAAACCTTGCTCCTCCCAGACAACCAACCAGTCCTCCCGAAATGGAGTCGACCTCATGAAAGCTGCATCGGCCGCAAACACCTCCCCGGTGAACTCCCGAATGGCGTTGCAGCACACTGTGGCCGCCGAGTCCGCCCGCCACGTGCCCTCCGTTTGGAATCAGAGTCCCTGGAAGTGGTTCTTCTCGCTGGGCCTTGGCGTGATCCTGCTGCTGGTGCTGATCGTCGCGTCGACCATTGGGACATTGATCGATCCGCTGCCCCGTGCGCAGGCGCTCGTCTTCTACACATGGTGGTACAAGCTGTTGCTGCTGGCCCTGGCGGTTGTGATGGCGTGTGCGACCTTCAAGACGATCATGCTGAAGATCCTCCCCACGCGCGAGTTGCACGTGCGTACGCAGAAGGGCTTCTTCGAGACGGCGCAGTTGACCACACGCCTTCCCTTTCAGGGGTCGATGGAGCAGGTCGCCACGGCTTTTCGTCGCCACGGATTCCAGGTGCGCGTCGAGGGAGCGGCGGGAATGGCGCGCAGCGGCTGGTACGGTCGCCTTGGCGCCCCAGTCTCGCACATCGGGATGGTGATCGTGCTGCTGGCGGGATTCGCGTCGAGCTGGGTGGCGCGGGAAGCGATGGTGCAGATTCCCGAGGGCCGGGAGAACTCGTCGATGCAGATGAGCAACAATCTTGAGCACATCGTCCCGATGGGCTTCACGATCACGCTGGACGACTTCTCGACGGGTTTCTTTCCGCGCACGCGCATCCCTTCCCATTACACATCGAGCATCACGGTGCGCGACGGCGAGAAGGTGCTGTACACGGGCCCCGTTGAAGTCAACCACTCGCCCATCATCAAGGGCTGGCGGCTGCATCAGACGAGCTACCAGGAGATTCCGAACCTTCCGCGCTTTGAAGTGACAGTGGCGGGCGTTACGCTGGAGGCTCCGATCAAGGCGAAGATCTCTCCCGGGCAGACGATCACCCTGGCGGGGGAGGTGCCCATGGCATTGTCTCTCGACAATCGCATGAACTACGTGCTGGCGCGCGGCGGGGAGCAGTTGGCGGCCGGGGCGCTCGGATCCGGTGGCGCCGCCAGTGCCAAGCTTTCGCTCGTTGCCAACCGCTTTGAGCCCGACTTTGTGCTGGGCGAGGACCGCCAGGTCGCGAGTCGCTCGCTGGAACTCAATAACCCGGCGCTGCACGTGACGCTTCTCAAGGATGGCGCGCCGTCGGTCTCGCAATGGTTGTTTGGCCGCGAGGACATGCGCGCCTTCTCGCACTCGTCTGGCGGGGAAGTGAAGATGGAACTCCTCGACGTGCAGCGCGGCGAAGGGAAGGACGCCTTTGTCGTCGCCGTGAGCGACAGCGCCAGCGGCGCGGTCATCTCGCAGGCGCTGCTTTCATTGGGCGAGGAACAAGTCATCAACGATCCGCACGCCGAATGCCCGGATTGCGGGACAGCCAAGGCGGCGACGGCCAGCGCGGAATGGAACGTCACGCTGGGCGACCGGGTGACGGGCTACGCGACGGTGCTGACGTTGTCGCGCAATCCCGCCATTCCTTCAATCTACTTTGGCTGCGCGCTGATGATGGCCGGATTGATGCTCTCCTTCTTCGTGCCGCGCCGCGACATTTGGTTCCTGCATGACAAGGACAAGGGCATGCTCTCCGTCGCCGCGCACTATCGTCACCCCTCGGATCGTTTCGACCGCGCCACGAGCACCGTGCTCGCACGGATCGAGCGCTCCGGATCTTCATCCACCAATGGCGAGGAGCTTTGAGATGACTGCCAACACGCGTGCATTCCTTCATCTGCTTGTGGCGATCGCGATCGGGCTCATTGTCCTGGCCGGACGCCCCGCCTCCGCCAACACACCCAACCTTGTCCTTGGCGATGAATGGAACGAGGCTGTCGCGACGCTGCGGAAGATGCCGGTGCAGGACACGGGCTTCATCCGCAGCGGCCATGCCTTTGCGGGAAACCTCGTGTCGGCGATCTCGGGCAAGAGGTCCATCGGCAAGGCAAGCTCCCTGGAGTGCGTGCTCCATCTGCTGCGCGATCCCCAGGCGGCGCTCGCCACGCCGCTCATCAAGATCTCCCACCCCGACCTTGTCAAAGTGTACGGCTCGCCGTGGATCAGCGTGGCCCAATGGCGCGACATGCAGTACCGAGACCGCGTGATGGCGTTTCTCCATGAGGACCAGGAGAATCGCCTCGGCATGCTCAACAGCATCGAATACCGCGCGCGGCTGCTCGAGGACATCGAAGGCGAGTTTGCCATCATCCCGCGCGAGGGCCAATGGCTCAGCCCCCCGGAGGCACGGCATCTGGAGGAACTGTCGCCGAGTGAAGTGCGCATCCTGGCGCAATGGGATGCCGTGAAGGTTGCCCTGCATGCCAACGATCCCGCCGCCGGCGCCGCCGCAAGCCGGCAACTCGTGGAATTCGTGACGGCCGCGGTGGCGGCACTCGATGTGACTCTGCCACCGCTCAACCTGGAACTCCTTTACTACTTTCACCAACCCTTCCGAAATGCCGCGTTCTTCTACCTCCTCGCCGCGCTGGGATTCACCGGTGGCCTCCTCACCGACCGGAAGTATCTGCAATGGGCGGGCATGGCGCTGCTGGCAATCGGCTTCCTGGAGCACGCGCTGGGCTTGTCGATTCGCTGGATTCTCGCCGAGCGCGGACCCTTCTCGAACATGTACGAGTCGTTCGTGTTCGCCATCGGCGGCATGATCCTCACGGCACTGGTGCTCGAATGCTCGCGCATGGTGCGCCTGGCGGGATTGGGCGCGGCCATCCTCGGATTCGTCTTCATGGTCATCGCGCACAAGGCGCCGATCTTCGACAGCCAGATCCGCCCGCTCGTGCCCGCGCTGCAATCGAGCTGGTTGACGTATCACGTCGTCGTCATCATGCTGAGCTATTCGGCCTTCGTCCTCTCCTTCTTCATCTCGCTCGTATACCTCGCAAAGGACAAGACGCTCGGCGGCGATTCGGGGGCCAACCTGCTGGCGCGGAAACTGCCGAGTTTGCGCTCGCTGGACATCTTCAACTATCGCATCCTCGCCATTGGCTTTCCGCTGCTCACGCTTGGGATCGTTCTCGGAGCGATCTGGGCGGCGACCGCGTGGGGCCGTCCGTGGGGATTTGACCCCAAGGAAACATGGTCGGCCATCACGTGGTTGATTTACGCGGTGTATTTCCACGTGCGTTTCATGGCGGGCTGGGGCGGACGGGCCTGTGCCATCATCTCGGTGGCCGGCTTCCTCGCGGTGCTGTTCACGTACTTGGGAGTGAACTACCTGCTCCCGGGCCTGCACAGTTACGTCTGAATCCCCTTCACAAAGGGCCGGAACGAATCGTCCTCCCGCGATACCCGCGGGAGGACGGACTTGCCATGACTTGGAGAGTTAACTGGCACGCCCCGAGAGATTCGATCTCCCGGCATTTGGAACCGGGATCGGGTTCGGCGGTGTCCTGCTTGTGCATCGCGGTTCAAGCATCGGGTTGCGGAGCCTCCAAGTCAGCCATCTCCGGGTCATTTGGCAGGGCCGTTCGTCACCGCTTCCCGTTCGGAGCCTTGCCTGCTCGTGCCCGCGCCGGAAGAGGTGAAAGAGACTTTGTCCCTCTTGCTCCACCGCAAGAACAGGGGACCGGGATCGCCACTCTTTACCTGCCTGCGGTTCCCGAAACCGGTAACCGGTCATCGGCAGTAATGGCGGCATGGTCAAGTTGAGTTACTTGGCGAGATACGCTGGACAGTTACGCTTGACATCAGACCCCCCTGCTACTTGGCTAGAGCTGTTGTCTATTCAACTAGGCGTCTTTTTGGGAGACAGCATCATGGGCCCCCGATTCCTCGTACTCCTTTGCGCGCTTTTCGGATGGAGCGCTTCAGCCCACGCCGAGGGCGTGATCTTTGAGGAGGGCTGGAATGCCGGGACAATCGATCCGGCCAAGTGGGCTGTGAGCGATCCCGATGTGGTCAACTTGGAGGACCTGGGTGGGGGGGACTATGCTCTGGCCCTTAGGGGAGTGATGGAGGCGGGAGGGGCGCTGGGCTGGGGGGACCATATATACAGCCTGGAGACATTTGAGCGAGGCCAGCGGCTGCGATGCACATTTCGTGTGTGGCAGAAGGCGGGCACCAACGTCCAGGGAGGGCTGCATGGTCCATGGCACTTTGACAACTCCGCCCCGGTGTACGCCAATCAGGAGGGATGCGTCGATTTCCTTTATTCGGACTTCCGACGGGGAGAGGGCGGGCCTGTCCCGATCCAGTCGGGTCCCTCCCTGTCGAACCTGACGTCGGCATTTGCTTCGGCCAACACCAAGGCAAACTCTCTTCTGGTCCGGGTGGAGTTGGGGGACGAGAGGGGAATGCGGATTGAGTTCTCGACAAACAATGGCCTGACCTATGTGACGGCGACCAACGGCGACACGCTCGGCACGGGTGCCGGGATGACCATGGAAGGGCTTTATCTTGGATTTGGCCCACATGCCCTTCAGGCGGGTACCGTGTTGATCGATGACGTGGTTGTGGAAATTGGCGGTGATGACACTGGTTACCCGCCCTTGCCGGAAGACATCCGGGACCTGTCGGTTTTCTTCGGAAGCGAGGAACAGGGGTTTTCGAACTGGACCTTTGTCCCGCAATCGAATGTCGGCTCGCTGAGTTCCAACCTTCACCCGGGGCGATTGCAGATTTTTCTGGGGAATCAAGGCCAGGATGTCCGAGGGATCACGGGGCGCCCCATTCCCCACAATCAGTATCCGCTTCCATGGGAGTTCCAGTTGGGGATCGAGCAGGCCTTCAACATGACGACGGGTCGCTCGACAGGGCAGATCAACACGGCGGTCGGCCTCCGGGTGGCAGTGACAACCTCGCCACAGAATACATGGCCCGAAGACCGCAACCAGCCCCCATCGAACTTGCGGACCTTTGATCTG
>CAYTRP010000076.1:0-1886 GCA_964440195.1 uncultured Candidatus Sumerlaeota bacterium | reverse complement strand
GTTTGCCGTGCATCTGGGGAACTACGGGGAAGTGGGCCAGGGTTTGCCGCAGCTTGTGGGGAATCCAAATCTCCTCCGGCCTCCCGGAGACAACTCGCCCGAGGCATACTTGATCTACGGTCGCGGGGATCCGTGGACTGGATCCGCACGCGGGGATTGGAAAATCCCGTACATCGCGATCGGGGACGGAGCGAAGTACGGGGGGCCCGCCTCCACCCACATTTACTTCCGGTTCGTCATGGTGTCGCGGACGCAACTGCGGGTCGGAGTAAAGTTTGATGCGTCCCATGGCTGGAACATGCGGACGATCAACATGCCGGCCTCCGAGTTCATTACGGGCATCTGGGAGGTCGGCCCGATCATCTCGGCGGACAATTGGATTCCAAACACCCTGGCGCCTGCCCTCGGCATCTCGAACTCTCCGCCCGTCGCGACGCCGAATCCCGCGTTCGAGTACTACATCGACCACATGGCCTTCCTGCGTGGGGCGCCGGTACCCTGGGCGCACTACAGCGACGAGTTCAATCGCCCCGGGTGGATCGGGCAGTGGCAGATTCAGGAGCAAAACACCATCGTCGACACTTGGTCCCGCCCCGGCAAGCTTTCGCTCGTATTGACCGGCTCCGGCGCGGCAACGGGTTTCGGTCCAGTTGGCGCCGTGCCGATCGACCTCTCCGTCTATCAACCACCGTGGGAGGCGGAGATTCGGTTCCTCCCGCCAGAGGACAGCATTCCGTGGAACTTCTACTATGCACTCGTGGCGCGTGGAGCGAATCCAAACAACTTCGTGATCTTCCTTCCCGGCGTCCAGAGCGAGCCGGCCCAGAATCGCCTGCGCTTCATGACGGGTGTCGGTGGAGAGTCTCCGTTTCAACCCGTATGGCCGGGAGGGGAGATTCCCCAGGAAATCCTGTCGGCGAAGCCCCTCGGCATGATCTTTCAGATGTTGGACAACCAGACCGTTCGCATCGGCTTCCGTGCGCAGGAGACGGATCCGTGGTATTTCTCGGAGCCCTACAACACAGCGGCCGCCATGCCCGGGGGCACCATTGCCCGCTGGGAGCTGGGTGTCTGGTCCACCACGACCAGCGTTCTGGGCGGCGGCTTTGGCGGACCTGCATGGCAACGGTTCGAGATCGACTACGTGAGGTATCGCACCTCAATCAGCCCAAGCGAGTCCCAATCCGATCAATGGGGGGTGTACTGATGTCCCATGTTCTTTGCCGCCCGGCCGCAACTTTCTTGGCGGCGCTCGCCATGACGTCGAGTATGGTGCCTGCGGTAGCCAAGCCGCCCAAGGGTGAGGATATCGTGCGCGCGGCGGAACTGCTCCCCGCCGGCAAATGGGTCGAGGTTACATGGCCCGACACGCTGGATCTCGTTGAGCGCATGCGGCTGTCGGTGAACTGCCTGGTGGGCAACATGAGCCCGGAGAAGGAATACTCGGTACACCAGGTCTTCGCATTCGGTCCGGACGGCCCCGACACGCATGACAAGGCCTTGACATGGAACATCACGCCAAAGAATGCGCGCGCGCTCCCCCTGTTGCGCAGTGCGACGGGGAGCGACCAGGGCATCGAGACCGAGGCGGAGATGATGAAGGCGCTCATGCGTGCCTTCGAGGACGATGGGCGGATGTACTATCCCGTCGAGTCCGACGGCGCGCCAAAGGGGACCTCCTATCCCATCTCCAACGGGATGATGGGGCTGGCATTCGAGAATTGGTATCAACGCGGCAACAATCCCGCTTGGCTGGAGTGGATGCAATTCGCCGCCGTTGGCCTGCAAGAGACGGCGATCCAGGTTGAGGATCGTGCCTACTTCCCCCCCGTATGCGGCATTGATCGCGAGGGCAACTGGGTATGGACACTGCGCGGCGAAGCCAC
>CAYTRP010000075.1:0-11166 GCA_964440195.1 uncultured Candidatus Sumerlaeota bacterium | reverse complement strand
CCTGCCGCTTGCCTACTATTCCTGCTGTCGGGGCACCTGCGGTCGGGGGTCACCTGCGTTGATGGATCACCGCGTCTCGCGCACCGGAACCCGGAAGTCGCGGCTGCGGAACTCGAACACGACGTAGCCATCCTCAACGCGGTTATCGACGTTGCTTTGGCCGATTTCCTTGACGATGACCTGGCTGTAGCGCGGGACGCGCTGGCCGGGGTTGAGCAGGTCCCGCCCAACCAGGACCATCGAGCGCCCGGGGTTTTCCTTGTCGAACATCACGCCCTTGGTGTTGTCGCGGATCCAGGCGGGGAGAATGACCTCCTCGGCCGACGGGCCCTGCACGACCTCGATGGGGCGCTCGGGTTGGTCCGTGGCCTCATCGGGCGCGCGCAACTGGGCCAAGAGTGTCGTCTCGGCGGCACGCGCCCAGGCGGCATTGGGGTTGGCCCCGTACTGCTCGTTGACGCGGCGGACTGTCTCGAGGGCCTTCTGAAGGTTCTCGGGGCGGCCGGTTGCGCGAAGCCTCGCAACCTCCATCTCCAACTCCTCCAGCACGACCTGCTCGCGCACCCACGGGATGATCATCGGGCTGATGCCCTGGGGCACATAGACGAATCGCGGCGCCGCGCCGAGGAGGTTCTCGACGCCCCTCCTGCGGATCGCGTCCGAGGGATTGGCGAGGTCCTCGTCGGCTTCCCGCAGGCGCGCGCCGGGAGGGAGCGCGATCATGGCGTCGATCTCGTCAACGGTGGCCTCGACGCGCCCCAAGCCGGTGGCATCGTCCTCCTGGGCGGGGGCCTCCTCGTCGACAAGGGCCTCGATCCCGGGAATCGCGTCGCCAGCGGACTGGCTTGGGTCATCGACCTCCTGCGCCGCGAGGGGCGCCAAGGGCAGCGCGGCCAACAACAACGCCACGGCCAGGGAGGAGAGGTTTCGCTTTGATCTCATGATCGTCACTCCTTCATCTCGATGCATCATCAGACGTGGACAGCGGGGCCTGCGTCACCGGCGCACGGGTGCGCGGCTGCGGGAGTCCGTCTCCGCGGGCGCCACCACCCGCTCGCGGAACAGGAACGTCGAGACGTTGAGGTCCACGGGGTGGATGCTGGGGCGCCGGACATTCTGGCCGATGGTGAAGCCGCTCACGCGCATGAACCGGTCGGGGTGGCATTCGATGATGTTGACGAACTGGCCGAATTCATGAAAGCGGGCGGACCCGCGGATGAGGAAGTTCAACTCCTCGTAGTTGGAGCGCTGGACGGGGCTGCGGGGGGGCTCGATGCGGCTGAAGGCAACGCCGGTGTCGCGCATGGCGATGCGCAGGATGTCGAGGAACTCGTCGGCCTGCTGGTCCCGGGGGAGGCGCCTTTGCGCCAGGACGACCTGGGCGATGAGGCGCTCGCGCGCATCCGCGTCCGCGATGAAGGTCTCGATTTCCTTCAGGCGGGCCGTGCGGTCCTTGATCTGCTGTTGGGCGGTTTGCTTGGCCTGCACGTTGGCGCGCAGGCGGGACTGCACCGCGGAAAAGTCCCAATACGCCACCACGATCACCAGCAGCACGGCGAGGATCAGCCCGATGGTCAGCGCTGTCTTGTTTTGGTCTGTCATCTGCGTCGCACCTTGTCTCGCTTGATTTCTGTCCTGCGGTCGATGTGGCGGGTTGCGGAATCTCGTGCCGGCGGGCGGCTGGGCGGTCAGGGCGTGCCGCCGATGGGCCTGGCGCGCAGCGTGAAGGAAAACTTGGAGCATTCGCGCCCCGCGATGGTGACCCCTTCGATGGGCGCGTAGTCGATGGAGCGGAAGTTGCGGAAGAAGCTGGTCGTCTGGCCGGTGCCGGGCGCGGCGACCTCCTTGGTCTGCAAGTCGCGAAGGAAGGTCGTGATGAGCGCGAGGCGGTCGTCGCTCGTGCCGTCGGCAACATAGGAGACGCCGTCGAGCCGCAGTTGCTGGGAGATGATGGTCTGGAAGTTTTGCGGGGGTTGGGGGCCGCGCGAGCGCGCGGGCTTCTTGAGCCACGCCTCCTGGACGCGGCGCGAGTCGGCGGTCTCGACCTCGCGGCTGGACTCCGTCACCTGGATGGTGGTGAGGAACACGCCGTCGGGGACGTAGAGGGGGAGAAGATTGAGCTTCTCCGCCCAGAAAAGGCGGTCGGGCGGATCAAGGGTCTCCAGCAGCGCGATCTGGTTGCGCAGGACGCGCTCGAGTTCCCTGAGTTCCTCGAACTGCTCTTCCTTGCGCTTGATGTCGGCGTCAAGCTTCTGGGCCTCGCCGCGCACTGTCGCCGTCTCGCGATTGTCCCTGTCCATCTGGATATAGCGCATGCCGCCGTACCCGAGGATGACGACGAAGGCCGCCATGAGGATGCCGGCCACGAGGAACGTGCCCCCGCCGGGGGCGGACATTGACGGCCCGCTGGCCGAGCGCGCCGATCCCTCCTGTTGAAGCAGGTTCAGCTTGATCATGGCCTGTTATCCCACCTTTCGAAGTGCCAACCCGATGCCAACGCCGAGGTTCTCGGCGTTGGCGCGGGCAAGGGTCTCGTTGACGCCGCTGCCGATGGCGATCCGCGAGAACGGATCGATGGTTTCCACTTCCAACTGGAGTTCCTGCGCGAGGTAGGCCTGCAAGTTGGGCATGCGCGATGTCCCTCCGCCCACATAGAGGCGCTGGACGGTGACGCCGCGCCCCTGGTTCTCGAAGTACTGGATGGAGCGGCGAAGCTCGGTCACCAGGTTGGTGAGCACGTTGCGGGTCGCCTTGGTGCTGGCGCTCTCGAGGCCGCCCCCGGAATCGGCCCCGCCCGTCATCTTCTCGACCGTGCCGCGGATGGAGCTGATGAGGGAGGATTCCTCCTCGGCCCCCGCGTCGGCCGCCTCGGGGAGCGGGGCGCCGGACTGGCGCTTGGCCTCCTCGGCCTTGGCCATGGGCAGGCCCGCCTTCTGCGAGATGGCCACCGTGATCGCGTTGCCCGCGATGGAGATGTCGCGGCTGAAGCGCGACGTCCCGCCGACGTAGATGTTGATGCTGGTCACCTCGGCGCCGATGTTCGCAAGGGCCACGCAGCGGTCGGGCGCGGGCTTGTAAAGTTCCTCGAAATAGTTCATGAACGCGAAGGAATCGACGTCCACGATGAGGGGCGTGAGCCCGAGCGAGCGCACGATGGCCACGTGGTCGTTGATGAGATCCTTCTTCGCGCAGACGAGCAGGACGTCGAGCTTGCCCGGTTCCGCCGAGCGCCCCAGCACGACGGAGTCGATGTTCACCTCGTCGATGTGATAGGGGATGTATTCCTCCGCTTCCCATCGCAGGGCATTGCGCAGGTCCGCCTCGGGCATTTCGGGAAGCTGGATATAGCGGACGATGACCGCCTCGCCCCCGACGGCGGTGGCGGCGTACTTGGCCGTGCACTTTCCGTCGGCGATGGCCCGGCGCGCGGCGGCGATCTTAAGCTCGCGCGAGGCCCCCCCGGCCTCCCCCGGCGAGCCATTGGGATGAATGGGGGCCACCCCAAAGCGCTCCAGTTCGAGCGTGTTGCCACGCCGGCGCAACTGCACGGCCTTCACCGAGTCCGATCCGATGTCCAATCCGATGACACTCTTGGAACCAATCATGGCTGCACTCTTTCCGTGGAAACCTGGTCCCCCAAACGCACGACACGCCACGACCCATGACCACCAGAGGTTGTGGGCGGCGGCAAAAGCCCCGTGGGAAATACCGTCAAGACCGGGACTTGCCAAGCCGGATGACTTTCCATCAGCGAGAATTTCGGACAGATTTCCGAAATCCGCCTTCGATGAAGGTCACCTAGAGGAGTCGGGCAGGGCTCTTTCACGACGGGTATCGTTGTGGTTACCGTGATAAGCCGGATTTCCTTTCCCCGTTGCAAGGCCAATCGCGCTCAATTTCCGTGGGGAAAATCCAGCCCTCGTGACGCAACACTTCTCAAATCACCGGACGACAAAGCCGGACGGACGAACACCGTCAAGACAAAAACGTTATTTGACAACACGGCATCTGATGAGAATGGCGGCGCCCCAGCCCGAGACCGCCGCCCTACACCAGCAGCATCATCCCGCAGCCGGCCAGCGCCCCCAGCACGAAGCCGAGGATCTGGATCCAGGCGAGTTCCCGCTGCCCGACGTCGTCCACCAGATCCTCGATGGTTGCCGGGTCCATGGCCAGCACCTGCCGCTCCACGATGTCGGCCACGGGGAAGCTCTGGATCAGGCGCTCCTGCAAGTCCGCGATGCGCGCGGCGATGGGGGGGCGCAGGTGCCCCCCCTTGGGCTCGAACAGGACGCCGGGGAGCCGGGAGAGCACGTTGTCCAGCCCCGCGTGGATCATCTCCCACGTGCGGGGATGGTCGGCCATTTCGCGAACCTGCTGGGCAAGGCGCGTCAACCCCTCGTTCTCGAACCAATCCAGCAGGCGCTCGACGACGGCGATGCGCAGGGCGGCGATCCCCTCCGCCGTGCCCGGCTCCTCGAGCCGTTCGAGGACGCCGCGCGCCATCTCGACGAGTGTCTCGGCCATGTCCTCGGTGGCCTCCGGGCTGCGAAGGGTCTGGACCAGGCCCTTGCGCAACTGGTCCCAGTCGATGACGAACTGCTCGGCGAGGAAGCCGCGCACCGGATGCCGCTCGCGATAGCGCGCGAATTGCTCCTGCAACAGCCCCATGATGCGCGTGATGACCCCCTCGCGGGTGGTTTCCATGAAGATCCAGCGGGCGAGGCCGCGCCGGGCCTCGCGGCTGCGGGCAAAGCGCATCAGCCCGGCGCGCAGGGCCCGCGAGAGGCGCTCGGGGGTCAGTTGCTCCATCAGGAGGCGCTCGAGCACGCCCCGCAGTTCCGGACGCAACTCTCGCAACGTCGCCGGGCCCTCGTCGCGCAGCAGCGCCGCCGTGTGCCGCGCGAGCAGGTCGCGCATCGTGCGGTCGGAAAGCAACGATACCAGCTCTTCGCGAATGGCCGAACCGAGGGGCCCGTGCACGCGCTCGTCCGCCAGCGCGTTCGTCACGGCCTCGGGGCTCATGAGGCGCTGGGCGGCGACCTGTCCCAGTGCCCGGGCAAAGCGCGCCTGCTCGCGCGGCAGCAAACCCTGTGGCCACACGACCAACCACGAAATCCGCCGGTGCGGACGGAACAACATCTTGATCGCGAGCCAGTTCGTCATGAAGCTGACGCTGCCGCTGACCACGACCACCAACACCCGCCGCGCGACGGGACCGGGTTGGGCAACGGTATCGGGAAACAACGCCGCCGACACGATCCACGCGAGCCCCGCCAGCGACACCAGCGACAGGAGCCAGCACGCGCGCAGCAGCAGGGAAAGCGTCGGGGCGCGGCGGGTCACGATGGCGATGCCAAGCGGATCTTCAGGTGCTTGCGGTAAAAATCCAGCCCCGGCTTGTACACCACCTTGTTGTCGCGCACGACCAACTCCTCGTTCAGGAACAGGCGCACCGACCGCGCCAGCACCTGCGCTTCCAGGCGCTGCCCCTTCGTCTTCACGCCGTCCAGCGTGTCCTGGCCCACGACCGAGATGACGGCAAGAATGCGATGCGGCATCGGCCAATCCCCCTCAGGAGGCACGTCGAAGACTCTTTGCGCGCCAAGGAAACAACTCACGCCGCAGGGCTTCGAGGGCAATGAAATCATAGGCCGCGTGGCACACCACCGCCGCCCACAGCCCCACGGAGAGGAACACCCACGTGAGCAGCAATCCCACCGCGAAGGCACCCGCCAGATACAGCAATCGCCCCAACCATGTCGGTGCGTTGAGCCCATGGACCAAACCAAACAACGCCGCCGAACCCCATGGCCCGAGCAACGGCACCAGCACGGCGCGAAACAGCGCTTCCTCTCCCACGCCCGCCGCCACCGAGATCACCGCGCAGTCCGCCATCGTGGGACGTGCCTGCAGCATGATCTCGCGGACCAGTCCCCCTACTTCCTCCATCAGCCACGGGAACGCCCACGCCAGGCCTGCGACCACGCCGAACAGTCCAACCGCCAGACCCAGTCCAACGATGACCTGCGGCCCAAGCGCCCACGCCCCGCCCAACATCGCCTCGCGCGGCACGGCAAACCACCACGCCAGAAATGCCGCCATCGCCACGAGCGCCGCTTCCGTCGCAAGGACCAAGGCGACGAAACGACCGCGGGTCAGTGGCGCCGCAACCGCAGGCATCGGAAGGGGGTGCTCCTTGTGCGAGTCAGTGATTCACGCGCGGGAGTTGATTGCGTTTCTGAAGCAGCAGGGATTTCAGGAGGCGCGACAAAAGAGAAGCCACCTGACGCTTTTTCATCCCAATGAACGAATCCACCACCGGATCGCGTCGACCCTCTATACATCCTCTTTCCACCACCGCTCCGTCACCACGCGCTCCTGGGTGAAGAAGTTCACAACCGACCTGCCCTGCGCCTTCACGTCGGCGAAGAGCGAGGACTTGGCCCCGCCGAAGGGCATGTAGGCCACCGGCGCGGGGATGCCCACGTTGATGCCGATCATGCCGGCCTCGGCTTCGAGCTTGAAGCGGCGCGCGTAATAACCGCTGCGCGTGTAGAGCGACGCGCCGTTGGCGTACTCGTGGCCGTTGACGATGGCGAGCGCCTCGTCGAACGAATCGGCCTTCAAGATGACCGCCACGGGACCGAAGATCTCCGTGCGATGCACCGTCGAGCCCTCTGCAACATGATCAAGGATCGTCGGCCCGACGTAGTTTCCCCCCTCGCAACCTGCGACGCGCACGCCGCGTCCATCGACGAGGACGCGGGCTCCCTCGGCGATCCCCTTCTCGATAAGACCATGGATGCGCTCGCGCGCGGCGGCGCTGATGACGGGCCCGCACACCATGGCCTCCCCGGCCACCGCCGGATCCAGGGGATCCGCGACGATCACCGCGCGCGCCGCCGCCGCAAAGGAGGCCGTCAATTCGCGATGCGCCGCCTCTCCCACGCAGACGATGGCCGACGCCGCCATGCAGCGCTGTCCCGCGCAACCGAAGCACGACGTCACGAGGTTGCGCACCACCTCGTCCATCGGCGCGTCGGGCATGATGACGAGATGATTCTTCGCGCCGCCCAGCGCCTGAAATCGCTTGCCGTGCCGCGCGCATGTCTCGGCCGTGAGGCGGGCCACGGGCGTCGAGCCCACCATGGACACGCCAACCACATTGCGGTGCTCCATCATCGCGGTGGCAACGCGCTTGTCCCCGTTCACGAGGTTGAAGACCCCGGCGGGCACGTCGGCCTCATGGATGAGCCGCGTGATAGCCTGCATGGTGCAGGGCACCTGCTCGGATGGCTTCATCACGAACGTGTTGCCCGTCGCGAGCGCGTAGGGCAGGAACCAGAACGGCACCATGCCGGGAAAGTTGAAGGGGGCGAACATCGCGAAGACACCGACGGGCATCGGCAACACTTCGCCGTCCATGTCCGCCGAGGCACCCACCAGCTTGCTCCCCTGCTGGAGCATGGGCATGGCGCAGGCCACCTCGAGGTTCTGAACGAGGCGCTTCATCTCGGCGCGCGCGTCGGGAAGCGACTTGCCCATCTCCAGCACGATGAGGCGCGCGAGCGAATCCTCCTCGCGCCGAATGGCGTCGAGCAGTCGATAAAGATGCGTCACGCGCGTGCCCACGGGCGTGACGCGCCAGGCCTCATACGCCACCGAGGCCGCCCGCACCGCCACGTCCACTTCCTCGGTGGCGGATAACGGCACACGCGCGATGACGTCGCCACGGCTGGGGTTGGTGACGTCGAGCAGCGCGCCCTGCGAGGGCGTGAAGGCCCCGCCTACATAGTTGAACAGGACGCCGGGCGCACCGCTGTCATTCGATGACAAGGTATTCGCCCTCCACCGTTGGCGCGACGATGCCGAAAAAGTCCAGCACGCGGCCCATCACCTGTGTGCGTGTGGCCTCTGGATGGATGGTCTCAAAGGCGAAGCCAAGGTGGACGAGCCTGCCGGGCGCCGAGCCGCCGGGAAAGAGCCCCGCATATTGCACGCCCGCGATGCGCGTCGCATGGTCATAGCGCAGCGACGCCACGCCTCCGTTGACCGGCGTGACGGCGTCTGGCCAGTCCTGGAAGTAGATGCCCGCCGTGCCATTGTCGTAGGAGAAGGAAAGCCCGTCGAACACGAGTCCCGCCGCGCCGATCACGTTGTACACGCCCGCGTCGTCGACGTTGTACTGCGCCTTGAGGAACTCCCGGTAAAATGCGCGGTCGGCCGTGGAGCCCCGATTGTCGAGGTCCCAGCCAATCTCCGCGCCGGTCACGAACAACTGGCCCCCATCGCGCAGGTACGTCTTCACGAGTTCCTGCTCCGCCGTCGAGAACGTCTCGTGCACCGTCGATTCCTCGCCGAGAACGTAGATCACGGCGTCGTAGTCGCCGAGTTGCACCGTCGCGCCGATGACCCTGTTCGAGACGCTCTCCCATGCGTGGCCATTCGCGCCGACGGCACGCCCCGTCCATGCGGCCCACGGGTGCCATGTGCCGCGACCCTGGGTGACCCATCGCTCGTAGCCTTCGACCACCAGGACACGGGGATCGCCGACGCCGCGACGCGCGCCGTGGGCATTGGTGGTTTCGCGGATGGCATTGGTCGAGACATTGCGGCTGATCACGCGGTAGTAGTGGTCCATCCCGAATGCCGCCGCATGCACGACGCCGCCGCCGGGCGCGGCCGTCAATTCGTCGCCCTCCAGAGTCGTCCAGTTCGCGAGATCCGTGCTGTGCAGCACCTCGATCGCGTCCGAGGCGAACTGGCCGCCGATCCACGAGATGCGAATGCCGTCGGATTGCACGAAGACGCCCTCGATGGTCAGCGGCACCGCCGTCACCGTCTTGAGGACGTAGTTTTCGGGATCGAATTCAACGGCCGTGGGCTCGAAGGAGCCCACGGGGATTGCGAAGGTCTGCGCCTTGTCCGTGTTGTCGACGACATGCACCTGGCGCACGCCGCCATTCACGGCGTGGATCTCGATGGGCATGCGATACGCCGCGCCGCCCTGCGCCTGAAGGATGTTCACGTTCAAGACCCTGTTGCCGGGCGCGCCGGTCATCCACCAACTCCATGCGTAGCTGGGCCGCCCCGCGCGATAACACCATTGCTCGAAAAACCAGTCCAGCGGCGCGCCCCACGCTTCCTCATACGCCGCCTGCAAGTCCTCCGTCACCGTGTTGCCATAGGGATGCGACTGGAGATAGAGATTCGCCGCCTCGTAAAAGACATCGTCCCCCACGACGCGGCGCAGCATGTGCAGCACAAAGCCGCCCTTGCGATAGACAAGGTTGCCGGAGAACGAGTCCGCATTGGGATTCACCAGCGGGAGCGTGTCGCTGATGCCGCTGACCGTGTCCCAGCCCGTCACATAGGCGAGGTACGCCTGGCGGCCGAACTTGTGCTCCTGCCACATGGCCTCGGCATAGGTTGCCCATCCCTCGTTCAGCCACAAATGGTCGAAGTACTCCATCGTGACGAGGTCGCCGAACCACATGTGCGCGAGTTCGTGCACCTGCTGGCGCCCGGTGCCGCCGTCGATCAGCGCGCGCGGCGCCATGCTCGAGTTTGTCTGGTGCTCCATCCCCGAGTTGATCGTGTGGGCGGCGGTGACGTACTTCTCCCCGACGAAAGGATACTCGCCGAACCGGTCGCGAAGGAAGGTCAAGATCTCAAGCGTGCCGTCGACGCCCGAGAGGTCCTCGGGATACGAGGGAAAGACATACGCGCCGACGGGCATTGTCGTCTCGCCATCAAGGGCCGTGTAGGTGCGCTCGGCGTAAAGATAACTCGTCGCGCAGATGGATATCAGGTATGTCGAGACCGGGTAGCCGTGCGAGTAATTGAACCGCCGCCGCGCGCCCGGCAACGTCTCGGTCGACAGCAGCCTGCCGTTCGAGACGACGTTGTAGGGCATGGCCGCGGTGACCTGAAGATCGATGGTCGCCTTGTCGTGGGGAACATCCTTGCACGGCCACCATTGCCGCGCGCCGTAGGGTTCGCTGAACGTGAAGATGATCGGGATGTTTGCCCCATGTGTCGAGCGCCGGTAGGGCGCGCCGAACGTCCCCGTCGAGGAAGGAGTGCCCGCGTAGCGCACGCGCACGGTGAACTCCTCGTCGAGCGCCAGCGCCTGCGGCAGCGTGATGAACAACCGCCGGCTCGCGTTGTTGACCGAGAACGGCAGCGTGGAGGTCTCCGGGCCGCGATCCACCTGTGACACCGCCAGGCTGCCGTTGTTCGGGTGAAAATCGAGGACGATTTGCTGGAGGCCCGCGTCCGTGGCACGCCCCTCCATCGTCAACTCGGCATCGATGAACGTGTTCGCCATGTTCAACGCGATGGCGAGGTTATAGTGCAGCGCGTCGTAGCGATCCTGATCCGGATGCGTGGGCGGCTGCGCCGAGGTCATCACGTCCTCACGCCGCGCGAAGGCCCGCTCGAAGTGAATCTCCTCGAACGTGTCGCGCAGGGAGAAGACCGTGAGGTCCGCGACGAGCAGTTCCCCGCCCTCCTCACCGACCAGCGTGAGGATGTTTTCCCCGCGCTGAAGGTGCCATGGATGCAGACGATAGAGAAACCCGTCACCCCGGCGGAACGCGTCGATGTTCGTGCGCGTGCCATTGGCCAGCATGACCGGTCCGGCCGTCACCTCGCCAAGTGGCACGACGTGTACCGCGTAGGAGGTCTCCCCGATGTCGACACCCTCGTCGACATGGAACCGGATTTCAGCCCCCTCGGCGCGGCGGTAGAGCACGACCGCCGGTCCGCGAGCCCCTTCACCGTGCATGGCCGCCACGACGACGCGGCTGGAGAGATCGATGGGCTCTCCGCCCGCTCCTCGCGCCATGAGGATAAGGAGAAGGAAGAGAAGTGCACAGCGTTGAATCACGAGTAACCCCTGAGATCGGATTGATTGGAATGGATGGATCCAACCCCGACCTCGCGTCAACCCATGAGCGTCCGAGCCGACACCCAATCTCCCAAGAGGCCTTGCATTCGCCCTCAACCGGGATGCGTCACGAGGCCCCGCTCCCCGAGTTTCGTCAGGTGACCATCAGGGGTGCTGGACAGATGCGGGAATGGCAGCCCGATGGCCCAGCCGAGGGTGCCAATGCCGTTCAGTGGTTTCGCGCGTCCATGTGCACGATCCACGCCCCGGTT
>CAYTRP010000074.1:0-11306 GCA_964440195.1 uncultured Candidatus Sumerlaeota bacterium | reverse complement strand
CCGCCGAGCCACCCATCCCGGCTCCGCCGCACGACGCCCAGCCCAGGGGGGCCTTGTCGGGAGCCACCATCTTTGTCAACCCCGGCCATGGCTGGTATCACAACTCGGAACATGACAGATGGATGACCCAGCGCGGCGTCGTCCACGGGGTCTTGGAGGACCATAGCAATGCCGAGTCGGTGAACCAGTATCTCCTGCCCTACCTGTGGAATGCCGGTGCCAGCGTTTGGCCAACGCGCGAGCGCGACATGCAAGCCCGGGAAGTCGTTGTCCATCATTCCGACCCCAACCATTTCCGCATGGAAGGCGAATGGGAAGTTGAAGAAGCGGGCGGGAGCCTTCGCGGGACGCAGTTGGTGGCGCGCAGCACCACCGGCGAGGCCGACGCGCGGGCCACGTTCGTTCCCCTCATCCCCGAGGAGGGAATGTATGCGGTCTACGTCCGTTTCGCGCCCAGCCAGGCAATGCGCCGGGGCACATCGTCCTCGACGCGCTTTCTCGTCAACCACAGCGGGGGCACGCGTGTCTGGGTGCAGGACCAGAATCGCCATCACAGCACCTGGACCTACATCGGCCGCTATCATTTCGAGGCAGGCAGCAGTCCCGGACGCGGCTCGGTCGTCGTCACGAATCAGACCGGCCGGCGCGGGGAGGCTGTCGTTGTCGATGCCGTGCGCTTTGGTGGCGGCATGGGGGATCAGGTGCGCGGCGGAGTGACCAGCGGCAAGCCGCGCTGGGAGGAATCGGGAGTGTATCATGCGCTCAACATGGGGATGAATCCCGACGAGACGGAGTCCCGCCCGTTCAACACCGTCAGCGCGATGCCGCTCTATTCCGAGTGGCAGATGGAAACGTGGGAGCGCGGACGCGCCGTCTATGTTTCATGGCACGGCAATGCGAGTGGCCAACCCGGCGGACCCGCTCGTGGGTTGTTCAGCTTCGTCTACAGCCCCAACTCGTGGGAAAGCGTGGAGAACTTCACTGGCTTTCCCGGGGGCGATCTTCTCGGAATGGCGGTGCATAAAGGCGTCATCCGTGGCATTCATTCCATGTGGGACCGGGAGTGGCGCGATGGCGGGGTCGTCTGCCGTTGGCTGGGCGAGACGAACCCGCGCAACAACAACCGCATGCCCGCGGCATTGACCGAGGTTGGCTTCTTCGACAACGAGCAGGATGCGGCCTACATGCTGCATCCCCAATTCCGCCGGCTCGCGGCCCGGGGGGTGTATCAGGGCTTGGTGGATTATTACGCTTCCCATGTTCCGGGATTTCCCCCCGCGGTTTACCTTCCCGAGCCACCGGTCGAATTGCGGGCATCGCACCAAGGCGACTCCCTCCGGCTGTCATGGCAGGCGCCGCCCTTTCAGGAGGACCGGTCGCTCGGCGACCGGCCCACGGGCTACCGGGTTTACCGCTCCCTGAATGGTTACGGGTTTGACGCGGGAACCGAGGTCAAGAGCACCAACATCGCGCTGCGCGATCTTCCCCCGGACCGCGTCGTTTACCTTCGGGTAACGGCCGTCAACGCGGGCGGTGAGTCGCTCCCGTCGGAAACCGTGGCCGTGCGCACGCGCAGCGGAATGCGCCCCGAAGTCCTCCTCGTGAACGGGTTCAATCGACTGGACGAGGGGCTGAATTCGACGGAAGAGAACGGGGCCGTCCGCGGGATCCTCGAAAAAATGAACACGTTCGACTATGCAGTCCAGCATGGAGCGGCACTGGCCCGGGCAGGCGTTCGGTTTGATTTTGCGAACAGCAAGGTCTTGGAGAAGGGCGCGGCAAGTTTGGCCGGGTACAAGACGGTGGTTTGGATCGCCGGGCGGCAGGGCGGCTCGGAGACGGTCTTGTCCGAAGAGGAGATCAGGCTTCTGAGCAATTTTCTTCAGTCCGGCGGCAGCCTGTTTTTGAGCGGTGCCCATGTGGCTTCCGAACTCAACCGGGGCGAGGTCGGTCGACTCTTTCTCGAAGAGGCCCTTGGGGCCAAGCTGGCTGGGACCATCGAGAATCCCACTTCGGTGCGGCCGGCTGACGGAGGTGCCTTTCAGGATCTTGGGCGCGTGGAATTTGGCGGATCAGTAGGCCGCTCCTATCCCGTTCCCGTGCTGGACCAACTCTACCCCATCGACAAAACAATTGTGAATCTTCATGTTACAAGTCAAGATGATTTCATTGTCGGTGTTCAGCAGTCCAGAATAGGCAAGTCGATATTCTTGACGATCCCATTTGAAACCATCGATGACGCCGCGATGCGCGCGGCCATCATGGAGAGGGCGATTCAGTATCTCCTTTCGCGCGAGTCCAATGCCTCGCAGATGGCGACGCGGCAATAAGCTGTCGGGGCCAAACCGGCTATGGCCGGCAGGATTCTCTTGTCAGAGGACTTTGGGTCCACGTTTGATTCCTTTGCGTTTGGGCGCAAGCCGCGCGTGCTTATTTCAGGAGGTTGTGATGGCAGGTTTGGTGATGAGGCGGACCCTCGGGGTGGGTATGGCACTCGGATTATTGACTGGTTCGGCCCTTGCCCAGCAGGAATCGCCGGTGGGCGTTCTTGGTGACTCAATTATCCAGCATCAGCCGCAATATCCCGCCGTCGGCTACGGATTTGTCGGTGAACAGCCCTCGGCCGGTTGGGATTGGGAACTGGAGTTTGTTCCGCAAGCCGGCCGGGCAGACAGCAAAAAAATCGCCTTCGCGCGCGTTGACGATGGGCAGCTTCGGGTCATTTCAAGCGACTTGTACATGAGTCGCCTGCAGAAGAGGCTCCTGATCTATCCCTCATGGGCAAGCCATCCCCCCGTGCCCGTTCCCTACGAATCCCCCCGGATTTTCGGGACTCCGAATGGGTGGGTTGTAACTGAAAATGGGGAAGGTATCCTTGTTTCCGGAGTGGAGGGCGAAGCCCCCTCGCCCGAGTTGTTTCGTTCGCTTGGTCTTCAGCAGATTGAGGAGATCTTTCTTGCCGAGGGGCGGTTATTCGTCCGCGGCAGGGGACTCGACGCGTTGGGCGGGGAGGAGGATGCCCTCTGGCACGCCCCCAATTCGCTGCCCCAGCCACCGGAGGATTGGAAGCGTCTCCCGGCACCGCCGGGCGATCTTCAGGACTTTGGTTGGTTGGTGAGCAATGGACGCGTGGTCCTGGTTGGCGGAAACGAGAAGGGGATGCCACCCTCCCGCACGGTGTTCAGCCACTTGCTTGGCGGTGCCGATGAAGGCTGGCGACCTCTGATGTACTCCCTCCCGACGGCTCCGGGGCCAACACGGGGGCTTGCCTTGAACTCTCTCGCCGTGGCGATGCCCGCGTCCCCCTCGGGGGATTCCAACGGCGAGTGGCCGCCTCAGCGCGTTCACTGGGCCCACGACCGCGCCGATGCGGGCGGGACCATCGACGAGTGGATCACCTACACCTATGACTTTCCCGCCCCCGTGGACCCCGTGGTATTCGTCATCCCCGAGGCGCAGATCATCGTCTTTGCGGGCGGGGTGGATGGTGTCGGTGGCGAGCCCCTGGCCTCCGCGCGGCTTCGACCAGCGCGCGAGACCAACCAGTACCGCTTCCTTGTGAATCCCCCGCGCCTGCCCGATCGCAATCAGCTCGGAATCCCCATCCCGCGCAAGAACCAGATCACCTTCGCCCATTACCAAACGGCCCTGAAGCGCGCGCGCAGCCAGGGAAAGCACCACGTCGTGTTTGTTCTCGACGAGAAGACTTACAATGACGAGGAATCCCGGCATCGCTTCCTGAGAGACACGGCGGTCATCCCCATGTTGCAGGACTTTGTCGTCTCGACGCCATGGCCCGATGACCTGCCGGGCGTGCGCAAATTGATCGGAACGAGCGAGTGGCCGGCAGTCGCGCTCCTGGACTCGCGGGGACAGCTTGTGGATGTCTTCGAGGGAATCCCCAACCGCGAGCAGATGTTCCAGTTTCTCCTGCCCGCATGGGGGCCGCAAGCCGTCGCGGCGCCGGGCTACATCCCCACCGCTCCCTGACTTCCGGGCGTTTCAGGAGCGGCCGACCAACTGCGAGAGATGCTCCTCGGCCAGCCGGGCCTCCGGGGAGCCCGGTGCCAGCGCGACGACCCGGCGGAAGTGGTCGACGGCCTTGGCGCGGTCATTCAGGAAGCTGTACGTTTGTCCCAGCCCAACATGGGCCGAGGCCATGTCGGGCTGGATCTTCAATGCCCGCAGATAGGCATCAACGCCGGCGCGGAGCATGGCATCGCCGCGCTCGCGTTGGGCCGACTGGAGACTGCGCCCGAATTCCCGCCGGGCCTTCGCCAGGTCGATCCAGTTGTCGGGATTATCCGACTCCAACGTCGCGGCACGCTCGAAGGCCTTTTCGGCCTGCTGGTAATCGCGCGCGGAGAGGTGCCGATTCCCCAAAACGCGCAGGGCTCTCGCCAAGGCTGGCGTGATCGTCGCGGCATGATCCGGGAAGGCACTTTGGGTGCCTTCCAGCAGGGCAATGGCCTTCTCCGGCTCGCGGGCGCCAAGCAGCCTGCCGGCATCCTCGAGATTCTCCAGCACCTCGACCGGGAGCATCGGCGCGTCGGGCAGGGGAGGCAGTTCGATCGGCGTGAGCACGCGCACCAACACGCCGTGGGCAACACCGGCCACGATCAGCAAGATCCCGGCATAGAGGACGGCGAATCCGGCGGAGTGCCACCGGCGCGGGCCGCCACGGCCTTCTGCTCGCGGCGCCACGACGGGTCCCCGCCGTGGGGAATGGGAGGGCGCTGGGGCAGGAGGCAGTGGATCCTCAAACGCGCGGAGTCCCCGCGCCCCCGGGCTTCGCAATGGTTGGGGCTTGGGCGTCTCGGGTGGTGGAAACAACCGCTTGCCGGAGGCCGGCTTGGCTGCGGGCAGAGCCTTGTATTTTCGAGGCTGTTCAACAACCAGCGGGACTTCATCCGTGTCTTCCGGCTCCTCGTCGTCGAGGGGAGCGGGAGCGATGAACCGCGACGAATGGGAGGCCGAAGTCCGGCTCGCACGGTGTTCGGCGTGCGCGAGGAGCGCGAGCCCGAGCTTGTCGCGCAGGGGGCGATGGAGAGGGCTGGACTCGAGGGCGGCGCGGTAGAACTCGATCGCGGTGCGGGTGTCGTTCGCCTCCATGGCCGCATCCCCTTGCGCCTCCAAGGCGAGGGCACTGGTGGACTCGGGAGGTGAAGATGGCCTGATCGAAGACCGGGAGGAAAAGAGCATGGGTGTTTGCCTGGGGTTGCTGACCACCGGGCCCGGCGGTCCAATGCACCGGCCACGGACGGCCATGGAACCGAACAACATCAAGCAAATTCAGCGTGCCGTGCGGCGGAAAAACAGGACATTGTCCATAAACTCCATTTCCTTCCGATCGTCGTCCTCGGCGTCATGGCCCTGCCCCCCCGAACGTTGGCGCGAATCCGTCATCCAGCGCGCCCAGCGGAGCCATCGGCGGGTGCTCGTGCCCCTGGTGCCCCCGGCACCAGGGGCACCGCTTGCATGAGAGACCGGTCCAAGGGGGCCGTTGTGCATTGTTTCGGCCATCGCGCCTCCCTCGCAACAGAAGTGGCGCCAGTGACAAGCGGCAGGGGCAACAAGGGGAGGAGCTTTTACGGAAACGTCATGGTCCTTGAGGGCAATGGGGCCATTCCGGTTGACCTACATGGGGCAAGGCCGCACGTCCGGTTGGCGATTAGGACGGGTCCGCGGCAGATTGGCTGAATCCTGGGCGAAGCAGGGCCACGGCGATTCCCGCAAGCACCCGCCAGCAAGGAAACCGGGAATGCCCATCATCAACTATCGAACCCGCGAGATTAACTGCAAGATCGTCTACGTGGGCCCGAGCCTTGGCGGCAAGACGACCAATATTGCCGCCATCCACGACGTCATCCCGCAGGATCACCGCACGAGCCTGCAGTCCATCGAGACCGAGGGTGACCGCACGCTGTTCTTCGACTACTTCGCGATGGATTTGGCGGAGATCTCGGGCTTCAAGTCGAAGTTTCTGGTGTATGGCGTGCCCGGCCAGCCCTACTACCGCTCGACGCGCAAGATGGTGCTGAACGGCGTGGACGGGCTGGTGTTCGTGGCGGACAGCGAGAAGTCGCGGCTGGAGGACAACCTCGAGTCGCTCGAAGACCTCAAGTCGATGCTCACCGAGTATGGGTACGACTATCATACAATCCCCATGGTTTTTCAATACAACAAGCGCGACCTGTTCTTTGTGACTTCCGTGGAGGAGTTCGAGGAGGTCCTGAATAACCGTGGTTGCGAATCGTTCGAGGCCATCGCCCTGGAGAACCGCGGCGTGAAGGAGACATTCCGGGCCGTGTGCAAGCAGGTAATCGCGCGGTTGAACGAGACGCTGGTGGCCCAATACGGGAGCTTTCGCTGATCCTGTTTGATGGACTCGCACCGGGAGGGCGCACGTCGCATGGCACCGAAAGAACGCAGGAGTTCCGAGCAGACGGCGGCGACGCGGGTAAGCCCGCGTTCCGGCGGCGCTCGCTCGCGCAATGGCGCGCGCAATCCGGGGGGTTATCCCACGGGACATCTGGAAAACGCGTCGATCTACGGGTTTTCAGAGAACCTGTTGTCGCTGATGCAGAACGCCCTGCGCGAGTTGGTGGAGGTCTCTCGCGCGCGTTGTGGATTGGTCATCGACCGGACGGGTTGCATCTTGGCGTCGGCGGGAGACTTTCATCCCATCAATCCCTCGACGATGGGCGCGACGGCGGCGGCGACGATTGCCGCCCTGAACTCGATGGTCTCGCGCGCGTCGACCCCCGAAGTCTCGGTGAAGTTCTTCGGCGGGGAGGTGGACCGGATTCACTTCGTCCTGATCGAGGACCGCTTGGCGCTTTGCCTCATGCACAGCCGCCAGGCCACGAGCGGCCAGATTCGCTCCGCCGCGAAGAGCTTCCTGCAGCGCGTGACGCCGGAGTTGTCGGCCGAGCGCTCGCCTTCGGCCGAGGACACCGGCCGGTTGAGGAACGCCGTGCAGTTCATCGAGACGAAACTCGACGAGTTGTTTTCAGACTGAGGGCGCGGCGGACGATTCGAAGCGTCGTTTCTCCGTCGCGAGCAATCCGGCCACCCAGCCGATGACGATTCCCCAACCGCCCCGTTGCCGTCCGATGCCATGCCCCCATTCCCCCCGCCTGCTGGTCTGTCTCAGTCCCCACTCAACCCTGCCGCCGCCTCCTTCTTCTTCGGGCGGATATCCAATGGTGTGGGTGCCATTCCCGGCGGCCAAGATCAGTAGATCGCGAGGCGGTCCTCTTCGGTGGTGACGGGAATTGGCGCGATGCTCTGCACGCGCAGGTTGTCGATCAGCACGAAGTTATCCGATGCTGGGCTGGCGGAACCTGAATAGGGATCCATGGTGCCGAAATGGGGAAGCAGCCCCGTGATGGTGGCATTGGCGTTGGGCGTGAACCAGTCACAGAGCAGAACCTGCGAGAGGTTGGGCTTGGTCACGACGAGGCGAACCTGCCCTTCGAGCACGAGGACTTCCCAGCGCAGCCACTCCTTTCCCGGAGCACCCTGGGTTTCAAACTCGCCGCTGGGGAACACGCCGCCAAACTGGGTGTTGTCGAAGGCGGCGGATCCAAGAAAGTTGGCCCGCTCGGCGTTGTTCCCTGTCGCGCCACCGGCGCCATTGCCGTCATAGTAGCGATAGTCCTGGGCGGCGCCGCCTTCGCCGGAAATCGCGAAGAAGAAGCCGTCGAAGGGTTGGTTCGCGCCGGGCGGATTCGTGTAGGTGGAACTTGCATAGGCGTGCAGGGCGCTGTTGGCGCTGGCGCCAAGCGTGAGGAACTCCGTGGAGCCCGTCCCGCCGCCCGCGCCGCCATTGTAGTTGATCCATGCATCGAAGGTGATGCGCAGGTTGTCTTGCTGGGGGATCGCGGTCAGGGTCGCCGTGGCGGCATTGGGCAGGTTGTTCGCGAGGTTGACGGCCATGCGAAGCGCCCTCCTGGTGACGCCCTCGCTGCCGGGGGAGAGGGGAATGGATTGTGGCTTGCCGCCGCCCGCCTGCTTGAAGGCCGAGTAGTCGTAAAGGAAGTTCACCGAGTTGTCCGGCGCCGCGCGGTGGGCGACGGCAAAGTTGCCGGATTGATCGGTTTCAAAGTCGGTCTCGAAGAGCGTCCCCGTCACGAGGTAATCGACCGGGATGACCGTGGGAGCATTGCCAATGCGCACGAAGCGCACGGCGTCCGCGGATACGGTGCCGGATGCCGGGTTTGCCAGCGAGACGGACCCGCTGGTGCCTTCCTCGAAACCGTAGATGCCCAGCAGGTTCCACTTCCCGCCCCCTTGCTTCTGGTCGACGGTGACGGTGCTCGTGTCGAGAAGGTGGTGGATGGTGTAGGAGGCTTGCGTGGTGCGATCCGCATCGCTCGTCCACCATGCATACACCTTGTAAAGGCCGGAGCGACCGAAGTCGGGCGTCCATGTGACGGAGCTGGGCGGCTCGGCGCCGCTGCTGACCAGATGGTCGAGGTAGTAGAGTTGCTCGTGCGTCGTGTTGGTGGTCCAGTTGCCGGTTTGCGCGACTCCGTCCACCGAGTTGTCCATCGTGCGCCCCTCGATGACGCCCCATGCGCTGACGACGCTGCGCTCGGCGGCGTCGGAGGGGGTGTTGACAACTCCGTGGCCCTTCACCCACGCGGTGGTGGAGCCGCCGCCGTCGAGGCTGACGGATTGCTGGATGCCGAGGTCGGCCATCAGGCGCGCGCATTCCAGGTAGGTCATCCCCACGCTGCTGGTCAGACGCCCGTCCACCGTCACCAGATAGGCGCGGTAAGGATTGAGCGAGTAACCGATCATCGTGCGCGGATGGCGGGCGTCGTTGTGGGCGGCGGTGGTGCCCTCGTTGTCCTGGGTGACCACCACGCCGTTGGCCGTCACGAAATGGCCGCGCCCGGCGATGAAGTCGGTGATCTTGTCCCAGTCCGTCGCGTTCTGCGGGACAAAAGCGTTGCTGACCTTGGTGCGCTTGGGGATCGCCTGGTGGTTGCCGGAAAAGCCCAGGATGGAGCGGTTGTTTTCCGGGCGCATCAACGTGCTGGAGCCGCCGATGAACTGGCCGTTGATCACCGTGTAGCTATTCGTCATGAAATTGCTGGTGTCGTAATAGCCTGCGTTCACGGCCGCGATGGCGTCGGCGGCGGTGGCCATGACGCTCGTGCGTTGGTTGCCCGAACCCGGTACGTTCCCCACGGCGCGGTAAAGGGGGATGAGTTCCACGTCGCGGTTGGCCATGTCCACTTCGATGACATGGATGCGGAACGCGGGGTTGGCGTTGGTGAGCGCCTGCCACGTCACCCCGGGGGCCAGTTCCTGCTTCGCGCCGTACTGCATGTTGGGGTAGTAAGGCTGGGAGACGGCGGTGGTGGCGAAAAGGCAAAGTCCGATCAACAGCATCGCGGACAAGCCGCGAACGGGATGAGACGGGAACCGCATGGGGGTGTTCTCTTTCTACTTCTGCCCGGCGTGAGCGGAGGTGGGGGTGAAATCGAAGGTGAAAGAAAGCTTATTGGCCGAGGCGCCGGGTGTCAATGGGTGGGGGCGCGATTCGGCTAAGCGCCAAGGCGCACGCCCAGCAGCGCAGCCGCCTGCCGGGCCGCCGGGAGATAGTTCCTTCCGCGGGAAAGAATCCAGGCCTCGCGGTCATGAAAGACAATCTGGCTGATGGGATTGCCCAAACTGGCCGGAGAATCATCCAGCCCACAAGAGGCGTGCAGAAGCCGCGCCCAAATTCCAAAGAGGGCGGCCAAGACAAGATACTTGAGTGCTACTTCCATGGCGTTGCCAAATGAATGGGACAGGGAGCTTGCGAGTCCGATGCGCACATAGCGGACATCCTTGAAGGAGCGCCGCGCCCCATGCACGGGGACAACACCCAGGACCCATGTGGCCGTCCGGATGCTTTTGAACGCGGGATCGATGGTCACGGACGAACGGACCGAAAAAAGCAGGACATACAACCCCGCAACGCCCACGATGGCCCATCCCGCCGCTGTCGGCATGGTCGTGAAAACAAACACGGGCACGGGCATTTCTTCAACGCCCATGTAGGTCAACTGATGCTTCAGGAGAAGGCCGAACACGATCAGGGCGCCGACGAGCCAAGGCCATTGCGGGCCAAAGAAACAGACGACCTTCGGCGCGTCATCGTGAGGGTTTTGCGAGCGCGACGGCATCCGGTTCAGGCTCCGGCGATCAGGACTTCCCGATCATCTACGGGCCGGCAACCGGATTATTCAAAGGCAGCGCGCGGCAACCACGGGCTTGGCCGATTTCAACTATCGTTCGCCGTTCCCCAGCTTTTCGCGAAGTTCGCCCAAGGTCACTTTGTCCAGAATCTCGTGCCTTTCCTTCGTCCAATCCCCGGAACCCGTCTCAAACTGCTGAAGGAAGCGAGCGGCTCCAACAGGGCCAAGATCGCGGACAAGAGCCTCGATGCCCCGGCGGCGGATTTCGTTCAATGTCATCGTCCCGCTGGTCATGATTCAAAAGCTCCTCTGAGCATTAAGTCCGCCGGATTGGAGACCGGCAATAGGCCGACCTCGGGGTTCCTGACGACACAGGCAATCAGCCTGTCGTCCATTGTCAAGAACATATCCGCGCGGGCCGCCTCGGCGCAAGCCAGATGAAGGGCATCGAATTCCTTGAAACCCACGGCAATCAGTTCTTCCGCCCTCTCGTAGATTCGGTCGTCCATCGGGCAGCGCACCTGAAAAAGCTTCAGGAACGCCCGGACACCGCTCCGTTTTTCGGCGTCTGGATTCTGGTTGATCTCTTCCTCTTGAACCGGTGAACGAATCGCTTCCGCCGCGCCAGCTTCGATCGACGCGAGCAGTATCATGACCGCCTCCGCCTCGACTCGATTTCGAGGGATCGCGTGATCATCGTATGGACGACTCAGGCAGCACACATCAAAATAATAGCGCACCTATTCTTTGCTCCTTTCCACGCTGTACACTTGCATTCCGCTTCTCTCAAACTCCTCGCTCATCTTCTCCATCCCCTCGGCCTTGGCTTGTTCGATGGAATCGTACCCGTTCGCCGCCGCGTAGTCGCGGATTTGCTGCGTGATTTCCATGCTGCAAAACTTTGGCCCGCACATGCTGCAAAAGTGCGCCACCTTCGCGCCTTCGGCGGGGAGCGTCTCGTCGTGGAACGAGCGCGCCTTCTCCGGATCGAGGGACAGGTTGAACTGATCCTGCCAGCGGAACTCGAAGCGGGCCTTGCTGAGGGCGTTGTCGCGCGCCTGTGCGCCGGGGTGTCCCTTTGCCAAATCCGCCGCGTGGGCGGCGATCTTG
>CAYTRP010000073.1:0-11419 GCA_964440195.1 uncultured Candidatus Sumerlaeota bacterium | reverse complement strand
GGGGTCAGGAATCGGGAGTCAGGAATCAGGAATCGGGGGGGGGGTGTGCGCCGCTTCTGGCGTTCGCCGGATTGGTCGTATCCGTCGGATGAATTTTTCCCCCGGGAAAGGATCATCGCCATGAACAAGGCATCCGCTTTGATTCGGCGGAGCATCGTATTGCTGCTGATGCTGGCGTGGGCGGCGATGGGCCATGCCCAAACGCCCACAGCGCTGCCGCCGGAGATCGCCGCCCGCGCGGCGGCCGACCCCTACATCCGCGCGGCGCGGGAGCTGCGCGAGCGCACGGGCCGAGACAACGCGCTGATTTATTACCAGGAGGCGTCGCTTCTGGCGCCGGGGAACAGGCCCGATGAGGCCACCGAAGCACTGCTGCGCAAGGTCGTCCGCGAGGGATGGTCCGACGAAGCAAGGAATCTGCTCCCTTACCTGCGACGGTGGAACGCCGCCGTCGCGCGGGTTCAGCAAGGCGCCGCCGTCAATTTCGCCGAGGGTATTGGCGCTCACTCGGGGATGGACACGCCCGTGCCGAATTTCCTGTTCACGATGACGGCGGCGCGGATACTGGTGGCCCAAGGGCGTTACTACGAATCGGCGGGGCAGCACGAACAGGCGCTGGATCGCTATCTGACGACGCTGCGCATGGGGCGCGATTTTGGCAGCAGGGGAAACACGCTCATCAGCGGGCTTATCTCCGTGGAAATGCAGAACATCGTCCACGAGGCATTGAGCCCCCTTGTGAGAAGCAGAAAGCTCGACGATTCGCAGCTTGCACGGGCACGCGGCGAGATCCTCGCTCTCGACTCCGTTTACCGGGGAATCGTTGAAAGCCTGTCCCTGGAAAAGGAAATGACCGAAGGTGTCGTCAGAAGCTTTTTGCAACAAGCGCGCACCGCCGACGCGGCGGCTTTCCGCCATTTGCAAGGGCAGTTCGGCAACCTGACGGATGTCCGCCCGCAAACGCGCGACGACATGATCCGCATGTTGGAAATCTATCTGGAAGAATCCGAATCCTACTATCAAGCCGCCATGCCAACGCTGGCCCGCGAACCACATGAATACGATGTCAAAGAGCTGGATAGGCAACTTGACGCCAAAGACGCGAGCTTCAAGAATCAGCTTTCCAAAATCGGCGTGCCGCGACTCGCGGAAGCCTGCGCCCGCGAACACGTCATGCTCGCCAAACGCCGCCTCCTCCTCACCCAAATTGCCCTCGAACGCCATCGCCTCCAACACGGCCAATATCCCGCCGCGCTGGAGGAACTGCGCGGCGCGTTCCTCGACGAACTCCCCACCGATCCCTTCAGTGGCCAGCCGTTCAGCTATCGCGTGACCAAAGGGGGAGCTGAATACACGATGTACAGCCTTGGCCCCGACAAGCAGGACAATCCGCGCACAACCTACGACCCGACGAACGGAACCATTAGCCCGGGCGTGATTTACTGAAAAACGCGGGCGAGGGCACCCGCGCTCCACGACGCCGCGGAAAGTCTTCCAAATTTGTCCCATCCGTCCTATTCGCCCCACCCCTGTCGATTTCTGTTGACTTGTTCGATAATAATAGAATTACTCCGCCCATATCGAGCGCGGGAGAGCGCAAACATGGCACGACGAAAAAAGGACAACGGCGACCCCCTCCAGGGGCTGACCGAACTGGAGCTGGAAATCATGCAGGTCATCTGGTCAAAAGGCGACGCCACCGCCGCCGAGGTGACGGAGCATCTGCGCGGCAGCCGCTCTCTGGCGGAGACCACCGTGCACACGGTGCTGGCCAGTCTGCGGAAAAAGGGGGTGATCGAGCCGATCCCCACCATCGAACGCGCGGCCCGTTACCGCGCCACCATCGAGAAGCGTCAGGTCGCCGACCGGCGTTTGAAGGGCGTGCTCGCCGATTTCTTCGGCGGGTCGCCGCAACGGATGGTCCTGCATCTCCTGAAGGAGAAATCCCTCGACGAGAAGGAACTCCAGGAGATTCGCCAACTGTTTGAGGAAACGCCCGAAACCAGGACATCGCGCAGGAAGGGAGACCGCTCATGAGCGCCACACTCTTTCAGGAAACGTTCGGCATCTTCGACGGGGGCACGCTGCTGGAGCGGCTGGCGCTGGCCAGCATCGAAGTCGCCGTGCTCGCCGCGCTGCTTTGGGTGGTTTGCCGCCTGCGCGTGGTGAAGTCGCCGCGCCTGTGCGCGTTGCTGTGGATCGTCGTGCTGGCAAAGCCACTCTTCTCCCTCACCATCGGCAGCCCCATGCCCGTGGTCGCCATCGAGCGACCAAAGGATTTGGGCGAAATCGTTCTCTTCGCTCCGCAAGGTGGCGACCTCGACGCGATGATCGAGGCGCAATTCGCCCGCGACCGCGAGCATCTGGACCGCATCGCGGCGGGGCGCGTGATCATTCCCGCCATCGAATCGGACGAAACGCCCATCGCGGCGGCAACCGCGCCGTCGCAACCGGCGGAAACCGCATCGGCGGCAACAACCGAAGCGGGCTGGAGCCTCGCCACCATTCTCCTCGGCCTTTGGGGCATTGGCGTGATCGCGATGGTCGGCATTATCACCATCGATCTGTTGAAGCTGCGGCGCCTGCATCGGCGCGGAGGCGACGCACCGGAAGGACTGCACGAAATGGCCGATGCCATCGCCCACGACATCGGACTGAAGCGCGTCCCCGCGCTGCGCGTGATCGAGGGGCTCGATTCTCCCGCGCTCGTGGGCGTGTTGCGCCCGGCGGTGTTCCTGCCGAAGTGGCTCGCGGAGGAATCGAACGCGGAACAGGCCGCGTGGCTGCTCCGCCATGAACTGATGCACGCGCGTCATGGCGATCCGGTGGCGCTGCTGCTGCGCCGCGCGTCGGAGGCGCTCTTCTTCTTCCACCCCGCCGTGTGGTTCGCCGGACGCCAGTGGGAGGAAGCCACCGAGCTTGCGTGCGACCGCGCCCTCGTGGCCAACAACGACCAGGCCCGCGACTACGCGCGGCAACTCCTTGGCGTGCTGGAAGCGCGCCAGGTGCAAAGGCCGATGGTGATGAGCCCTGGCCTGTTCGCGACGCGCACGCAGATTGGCCGCCGCATCGCGGCGTTGCTGGCGAATCCGCTGCGGCATCCCGCGCGGCTCGGGGTCTTCTCTCTTGCGCTTCTCGCCCTCGGCGGCGCGGCAACGGTGTCGCTGGGACTGGGGCTCAACGCCAGTGCCCCGGCGGACGTTGAAGAGACCACCGCCATTGTGGAACAGGTGGAATGGGTGGCGCCACCCAGGCGCGCGCAACTGACCGAGGCAATGGCCAAGAACCTCCATTCCCGCGCGCAGGCCGACCTGCGGACCATGCACACCGCGCTGGAATCCTACCGCGTCGACTTCCGCGTCTATCCCGAACAGATGCGGCAACTGACAACGCCCATCGCCTATATAAGCCGGATTCCCAACGATCCCTTCATCCCGTTTGCCTACCAAGCCAAGGATCCGGCGACGGGCGAACTGGCGCCGCATCCGGGGGGAGGCACCTACCGCATGGAGCATGCCCCGGACTACACCGAGTTGCGCGTGTTCAGCATCGGCCCCGACGGACGCGACCAACAGGGCGCGGTGGCCTATGATCTGGCAAACGGCACCTTCAGCGAAGGCGACATCGTCCGCAGCATTCAACTGGAAGATTACTTTGACTTCACGGACAATTCCTTCGATGCCAACATCGCGCCGATGTTGGCGGAAGGGCGGCAACACAGCATCACCGCGTTGGCCATCGACCAGACCGCGCGCCTTCACGCCGCCGAGCAAATCGTCCGCCTCTGGGCCATCTCCAACAAGAAGATGCCCGAGAACTGGAACGACATCATCGCCACCGAGGAAGGCTTCACGCCGCCGCCGGATCTATTCGGTGACAAGAGCGCGACACTCAAGTACGTCCTGAAGGACTCCATCGGCATCGTGTACAGCGTCGGCCCCGACCGCAAGGACGACGGCGGACGCCGCATTCCGAATGGGCGCTACTCAAACGCCAATCTTCCCGATGGCGACATGGCCAGGGAGATCAAGTGGGAGGCTGTCCAAAAGGACATCGAGCGCCTTGAGAACCCCACGGCGGCGGCGGAGGAAGACCCCTACCTGAAGGCCCTGCTTGCCCAAAAGGAAAAAACGGGCCGCGACAATGCCATGATCCATTACCAACTCGCGTCGCTCAGCAGTCCCGAACTTCCCATGGGCGACGTGGACGAGGAAATCCGCCGACTTCGCGGCGACAACCCGTGGACAAATGAATCGAACAAGGTGCTGCTTTACCTGAAGGCCTGGGAGACCTCCTTTGCCCAAATCCGCAAGGGCACCGCGCTGGACCATGCGGAGAACATCGATCCCGCGGAACATGGCCATGAAACGAGAGTACCGAATTTCCTGATGGCCCAAACCGCTTCAAGGGCCTTGGTGGCCCAGGGCAAATACTTCGAGTCCCGTGGCGAACTTGACCGCGCGCTCGACAATTACCTGACGGTTATTCGCATGGGTAGGGATTACGGGAGCGAGAATGCCCTTCTGATCGGCTCCCTGATCTCCGTCGCCATCCAAAGCACCGGCAATTCCGCCCTCGGCAATCTCGTCACCAGCGGCAAGTTGAGCGAGGCCCAACTGGATCGCGCCGAGCAGGAACTGGCGCACATCGCGCGGACCTATCCGGGAATAACGGAAGGTTTTCGCGGCGAGACACTGGCCAGCGAGGCGGGATTCGAAAAAATGAAGGCGGAAATCCTGGCGATGACCGACGAGGAATTCGCCAGAAGGCGCGGCGAATTACAACAACAGATGGGGATCGGCGGCCTGGCGCAGTTCACGATCCGCACCCGCGAAGGGCTCATCAACTCGATGGGGTCCGGGCGCGAGGAAATGCGCGCCTATTACGACGCCGTGACGGAGCACACCTCCAAGCCGCCTTACGAGCACCCGGACGGCGACAAGGCCCTTCGCGAAATGGTCGAGAGCTTCAAACACCCCATGGCCAAGGTTGCCGTGCCCAACTTCCAGGAAGCGGCCACGCGCGATTACGTGATGCAATCCAAGCGCGACATCGTGCGCGTCAAGATCGCGCTGGAACGCCATCGCCGTTATCACAGCCGCTATCCCGAAAGACTGGAGGAATTGCGCGGCCGCTGGATCGGCGAGTTGCCCATCGACCCGTTCAGCGGCGAACTCTTCCAGTACCACGCCTTCGACGACGCCACGAAATACGTCCTCTACGGCTACGGCCCCGAAAAGCGCGACAACCCAGACGCCATCGCCTACGACCCCACCAACGGAACACTTAGCACGGGGGTGCTGTTCTGACGGGAAGAGTTGTTGGTGCCTGGTCGATCCAAATGACCTCCGGGTGGCGCGATGGCGGCCACCCGGAGGTCCGTTATGACGCACTGAAAACCCTTGAGGCAGCCCATCGGGGCTCCTAGAGGTCTTGGCAGGGCCTTCACGGGCCTGATCGGCCAGCCCACGGCAGGGCAGCGCTTGGGGTCATGAACGGCGAACCATCAGCCCGTCAGATGACGACGCTGCGCATCGTCGCGGCGAGGCGTCCCACGCCCCTGACGGTCCAGCAGCTTTTCGAGTTCGGGCAGGCCGATCGGGATCGGGAGCAGAGTTTGTTGGTGGCGGCCCGGTTCATTCAGGCCGAGGCGCCGATTCGCATCGCGCGCATGGCGATCGAGCTGGAGCACCTCGGCGGGGGACTGGCCGAGATGCCGTCGGTCGTCAAGACGCGGCTGCGCTACGTGGAATCGTTCTTCGAGGTGTTCGAGCATGCGCCCCTCAAGACGATGGAGGACGAGAAGGGCTTTGCCCGCCTGTTGGCGCGCATCAAGGACCGCCACGTCAACGTTGCCGCGTCCATCGGCCGGGGCATGAGGGAACTCAAGGAGAAGACCGGTCGCAACGATCCCCTGTTCGAGTTGCAGGAGGACCTCGACCGCTTCTACCTCGCGCGCATCGGCATCCGCATGATCGTGGGCCAGTACCTTGCGCTGCACGAGGATCGCGGCGAGGGGTGGACGGGCATCGTGTGTTCCCGGACACGCCCGGCGGAAATCGCGGAGGAGGCCGGGGCCAAGGCGAGCGAGATGTGCCGGATGGGCTTTGGCGTCGCCCCCCCGTTGGAGGTGCTGGGCAACCGTTCCCTCGAGTTCACCTACATCCCGTCGCACCTGCACCATATGTTGCTGGAGTTGCTGAAGAACTCGATGCGGGCCACAGCCCTCTTTCACCATGACCAGAAGCGCCTGCCCGCCGTGCGCGTCGTCATCGCGTACGGGGACGAGGACATCTCGATCAAGATCAGCGACAAG
Source organism: uncultured Candidatus Sumerlaeota bacterium (assembly GCA_964440195.1). Lineage (GTDB taxonomy): Bacteria > Sumerlaeota > Sumerlaeia > SLMS01 > JAHLLQ01 > CAYTRP01. The sequence continues at coordinate 5,103 of CAYTRP010000073.1, read as the reverse complement.
GGGGGCGGGATCTCGCGCAGCGGCATGCGCAGCATCTGGACTTACTTCTACACGACGGCGACGCAGTCGGACGACGACAATCCCTATCACCAGGACGCGGATCCGCTCGCGGGCTATGGAGTGGGGCTTCCGATGACCCGGCTGTACGCCCGCTATTTCGGGGGGGACGTGCAGCTCATGTCGTTGCAGGGATATGGGACCGATGTCTACCTGCACATCAATCGCCTTGGCACCCACGAGGAGATGCTGACCCGCGACCCATCGCTTGGGATGCGGACCACCGGGGTCAGCGGGGAATCCCCAAAGCTGAGGGCCAGTCCCTCGCCTGTCGAGCGCATCGCCACCAAGCAGGACGAGGAACTCGACGAAGCGAAGGATTCCGCCTGAAAAGGCAGACCCGGCCACGAGGGGCCGGGTCTGGCGTGCGGTGCGATGTGCCTGCGCCGGTCAGAGGCGAATCAGGCGGGCGCTGTTGATGTGTGGGAGCTTGCGCAACCCGTCGAGGTCCTTGTCGGAGATGTCCCCCTCGACGTTGATGATGGTCATGGCGTGGACGTCCTGCTCGCGGCGTCCCCATGTCATCTCGCTGATGTTGAGCTTTCGATCGCCGAAGTAGGTGCCGACGGCGCCGATGATGCCCGGAACGTCGTCGTTCTCGACGACCACGAGGGTGCCCTTGGGGACGGCATTGAAGGCCCGGTCGTTGACGCGCACGATTCGGTCGTGGTCGGGCTCGAACACGGTGCCGGCGAACAGGTTCTCGGTATTGTCCTCGTAGACGGCCTTCAGCGTGAGGAGGTTGGCGAAGACATGCTTCTGGCTCATGGTCGACTCGACCAACTCAATGCCGCGCTCCTCCAGGATGGGGCGGGCATTCACGTAGTTGATGGGGCGGTCGGTCGAAGGTTCAATGTACCCCTTTGCGAAGGCGGTTGCCAGCGCCTTCGTGGGGAAGTTCGTGACCGAGCCGGAGAAGGATGCCTCCAGGCGAATGGCGCGCTTGGTCTCGAACTGACCCGCAAAGCGGCCCAGTCTCTCGCAGAGGCGCAGGTAGGGACGCATGGTTTCGAGGACCTTCGGGTCGAAGCTCGGCGCGTTGATCGCGTTGCGGATGTTGTTGTTCTGGAGGAGGTCGACGATCTGCTCGGCCACCTGGATCGCCACGTTTTCCTGTGCCTCGGTCGTCGAGGCCGCGATATGCGGCGTCAGGATGACATTCTCGACGCCCAGCAGCGGGTGGCCGGCGGGGAGCGGCTCCTGCTCGAAGACGTCCAGGGCGGCCCCGGCAATGGTGCCCGCCTTGAGGGCCTCGGCGAGCGCTTCCTCATCGACGATGCCGCCGCGCGCGCAGTTCACGAGGCGCACGGTCTTCTTCATGGTCTTGAGCCGCCCTGCGTTGATGAGCTTCTTCGTCTCGGGGGAAAGGGGTGTGTGGATCGTGATGAAGTCGGCGCGCGCGCAGATTTCATCGACCGTGCCGGGCTCGACGCCCATCTGCTTCATGACCTCGGGGGAGACGAACGGGTCGTAGGCGACGACGCGCATCTCGAAGGCCATCATGCGCTTGGCGACTTCCTGGCCGATGCGTCCAAAGCCGAGGATGCCGAGGGTCTTGTTGCAGAACTCGACGCCCATGAACCTGTTCTTTTCCCAGGCGCCCGCGTGGGTGCTGGAATGGGCCATCGGGATCTTGCGCGCGATGGCCATCATCATCGCGATGGTATGCTCGCCGGTGCTGACGGTATTGCCGCCGGGAGTGTTCATGACGATGATGCCATGGCGGCTGGAGGCTTCGACGTCGACGTTGTCGACGCCCACGCCGGCCCTGCCGATGACCCGCAGGCGCTTGGCGCCCGCCGCGATGATGTCGGCGGTTGCCTTGCTGCGGCTGCGCACCACCCATCCATCGTACTCATGGATGCGGCCGCGGATTTCGTCCTGCGTGAGGGTGGGGAGATGGTCGACTTCGAGTCCGGCCTTGCGGAAGACGTCCAGGCCGTCTTCGCTGAGCTTGTCGCTTACCAGGATGCGGTAGGTCATGGCTGATGGGCGTCCGAGCGCCCGCTCCTCTGCGTTGGGGGTCCAGTCGCAGCGGATGGCGCGGAATGCGCTCCGCCGCGGGGCGGCTATTGGGTGCGGGCGGCCTGACCGGCGCAAGCCCGGACAGGGGCTCCGGCATCGGCTGCGTGTGCCACGGGGCGGCGCCGGGGGCTTAAAATTCGAGGATTTCGACGTTTGACGGGAATTCGGCCTGGAATTTAGCGGGGTCGATCTCCACATCGCGCTCGACGCTTTCGAGCTGGACGACGATGGTGTCGTCCTCCTGGTCCATCTCCAGGACTCTGGGCTCCATGTTTTCGCGGTCAAAGGTCACCTTGATCCGGCTGTAGCCGAGACTGCGATCGATGTCCTTGGAGGCAAAATCGAGGGAAATCCGCGTCCCGGTCCCGGGCTGAGTCTCGGACAACGTCACGTCAAAGACATCCAGAATGACATCCACATCGAGGCCGAAGCCGACGAGCAATTGGTTGATGGCGGCTCCATCGCCGCTTTCCATGGCGATCTTGTCCACCTGGTTGAGTTCGGGGGTGTAGATCCAGGCGGTGTCCTTGATGAGGTAGTACCGCAATTCCGACGGCTCGAAATAGTCGCAGCGAAAGAGATTGGGACGCGAGTACCAGAACTCGCCCCGGCTCTGGATCTCTTCGAGGTAGATGGAAGAGGAGCGTGTCTGTTGGAACCGGGCATGCAGACGCTCCACTCCCGCGTTTTTTTCTTCCAGCCGGCGAAGGAATCCGACGGCGTCCTCCGGGACCGGGTCGTCGGCCAGGAGAGACTCATGGGCAGGGGCCTTTTCCGCCCCTGCCTTCGCCTCCTCCGGGGTCGCGCCATCATTGAGGGCAAAAGCCTGGCCCAAGATGACTCCCGGTACGGCAGTGCCAGCGACCGGCCGGAGGGATGGATAATGGATGTTTCCATCCGCCCATCCGGTGGCGAATGGCAGGCAAAGACCCAATGCGAGGATCGCCGCGCGCCGGGTGGAGGTGGAGGGAATCATGTCGCCTGCCTGAAAAGGAGTCTGAAAAACCGGTGCTGTTTATGGGACCACAACGTCGAGGAGAATGTTCCCGGGAGTCGCGGTTTGGGGCGCATTCCGGCGGGTGCCCGCGTCGGCCAACTGCCTGACGCGTTTCAGGTAAAGGACGGGACGGACGGCCTTCTTGGTGGTGGGGTCCACGGTGGGCATTTGGACGATCCAGCCCCTGGGATCGAGGGCGATGGAGAGTGGGCGCTCCAGGGTGGTGAAGGAGATTTCCCGTTCCTCGCTTTCTTCCAGGACGATGGTTGTTTCCACGCGGTCACCGTCGGTGTCGAGGACCACCGGCACCTCAAGCCGGCCATCGCCCTTGTTAGCGGCAATGGCGCGCGTGGTGTAGAGGAATCCGCGGGTCGCGGGATCCTCCGCATAAAGGACCTCCGCCTCAAGCAGCTCAAGGTTGGGGAGCACTCCCTCAAGGAGCCATTGGTCGAAGAAGGGTTCCAACTCCATGAGGGCCATTTGCTCCATGGTTTCGCGGTAGAGGTCCAGCGTGAGGACCGATCCCCGTTTTTCCTGCAGGAGGTGACGCAGCCCCCGTGCGTAGGAATCTTCCCCGACAAGGCCGCGAAGCATGTGGTGGAATCCCATGAGCCTCTGGGAGGGAGCGGGGCGGAGATCGGCCCCCCGCAAGGTGCGAAGGGCGGGGCCCCGGTAGCCCGGTTCGTCCGCGGCGAGCACATCGAAGGGGAATTCTCCCGGCTGGCGCGCGAACTCCCAGGGAACGAGCACGAAGTCGCGCCGGAGGAGCCGCGAAAGCGTGCGGGTGTTTCCCTTCAGCAAGCCCCATTCGTGGATGTACAGGACGAGCGCGTCGCGCAGAAGGGCCCGATCCTCGAAGGCGGGAAATGCGCCGTCGATCCATGCTTCCACCAACCCCCTGTGAAGGCGAACAAACGTCGCGTCGAAGACCGGGGCGCTCGGGTCTTCGAAATCCGCGTACTTGGGGAGAATGACTTGCAGTTGGTCGAGAGTGGCAGAGGTAAGGGACAATGGGGTGGTGGCAACCTGACGCGGCGTTTCGGTCAGGACGATGGGGACGGGGAGGGGGCCGAAGAGCCTCACGAGGCGGGCGATGCGATCTTCCCATGCTTCGAGAACGCTTGCCGCCACATCCGCATGCTCGGGCAGGACATGAAAGACGATGCGTGTTTCGCCGATGGACCGCTCGATGGCCATCGTGGGCGACGCGAAAAGTCCATTGGGAATGCCCGGCGTTCGATGATCGAGGACAACGGCGCCCCCGGCGAGTTGAGACGTCGCCGGGCCACAAACCCATTGGATGCCCTCCGCCCTGGGAAGACGCAGCGTGAACGGAGCGGGTTGGGCGGTTTGCTGGATGCGCTTGAGACGATAATCGACGATCAAGCCCTCGCCATACCATGTGCCGAGCGTCTCGAAGGTTCGGTAAAGGGGATGCCGGGTGCGCTCCCACTCCCTCTTGGCTCCCGCGAAGGGAGTCGACTCGACCACGAGGTCCACCAGCACACCGGGCTCCAGTGGCGGTTCCATCCGGAGCACGATCACTGCCGGAGCACCCTGCGCCGCCTGGTCGATGCGCGTGACCGCTCCGCCGTCGGTACGGGCAATCGACACAAGCCGTGTTGCGGGGCCGAGGGAAAGCGCCATCACTGACTGGCGCGAGGATGTTCCCGAGGTGACGGTCAGCCGACCCGACAAAAGCCCCTCCCCGCTGTTTCGAAGATCCCATTCCCTCCGGACAATTCCCGGAGGAAAGACGATGCCATCCAAGCCCGGTGGCTCGACGGCGCGTTCCCATGCAAGGCTTGTCACGGAACCGGGAGACGCCTTTATCGACTCAATGGCACGTTCCCCCAGGACGAGGGCGGCATACGTTCCGCCGGCCATCATCAAGAGGCTGACTGCGACGGAAAAATTCAGCATTCGTCCCGGGATGACGCGCACTCGCGCAAACGCCGGGCGAATCCAGGACCGCGAAGGCACCGGCGGTTGCAGGCTTCTGAGGGTCGTGGCCGGGGTTGTTC
>CAYTRP010000072.1:0-11427 GCA_964440195.1 uncultured Candidatus Sumerlaeota bacterium | reverse complement strand
TTGTGTACAGCATAAACAGACGGATGGGGGTGGGCGCGGCATGTGTGGCTCCTATGGTGAAGGGTGAAGGGTGAAAGGAGGCTATTTGGGGGCGCGGCGGTAAATGGAGCGAATCGGCACGCCCGTCTTCTCGATCAGAAGCTTTTCGATCTCCTCCGCCTGATCCTCGCTGATCGTCCTGAGTGCCACCGTCTCCACCGGGGCATCGCCGTAGTGGTTCCCGCGCGCTTCCTGGTACCACTCCTTGGGATGGGGACGTCGAGGCGTGTTGAGTTGCACCTCGTCGGGGCGCAGGTCCCGGATCAGCCCCGCGAGATCCTCGGCCTCCCGGAGGTTCATCGGCATGAACATGCATTGCATCGTCAGGCTGCCGGTGAACTCCGGGTCATCGCGCAGGGCGCGGATGCCCCGCAGGATGCGGTCGAGCGTCACGCCCCTGGCCACGCGGTTGTACTTTTGCAACATCTCGTCGCTGGCCGCGTCGAGCTTGCAATCCACGATCGACGCATTGCGCAGCCGCCGGCGCGTGGCGGCATCGAACAGCCATGTCGAATTCGTCAGCACCAGCACCGGCTTGCGCATTTCAAACCGCGCATAGTCGATGACCTCGCCGATGTTGAGCGCCAGCGTCGGCTCGCCGCTCCCGCTGAACGTCACGATGTCCACGCCCTCGGGATTCACCGCCGCGAGGTCGGCGAGGACCCGCTCGGTCGGGTAGAAGACTTTCTGCTCGTCGATCACCTGGCGAATGTTTCCAAGCTGGCAATACACACAGTTGAAGGAGCAGATCGAGTCCACGACGAGCATGTCCACGCCCAGCGAATTCCCAAATCGCCACGACTTCACGGGCCCGTAAACCGCCGAGGGCATGGGATAGGAAAGGGCAGGCCCAGTGGGGCTTGAGGGGAACTCGCTCATGGCTGGCCTTCGGATCAATTCATTCCATCCGCCCACAGCACAGCACCTGCCGTGCCGGGAAACAAGCAGGACATTGCCCGGCCGCCACGGCCCAAATCCCGCCCCGGGAGGAAAACGCTTGCCGAAGGCGCCGGGCCTTCCCCAGCGTCACGGCAGCAAGCCTGACGCCGAGAGGAGCGTTGATGATTTCCCGCTGGTCCCCCATTCCCCGCCTGGTTCCGGGCGTGGCTGTTGCCCTTCTTCTGGGCGCACTCTCCCTGGGTCTCACTTCCTGCTCCCAAAAAACTCCCGAGGAACGCCTCGAAGAAGCGGTCCTCATGATGCAGCAGGGCCAGCTCGCCCGCGCGGTCCTTGAACTGCGCACCATTGTGCGCGAAAACCCCGGGGACCCCGCCGCCGCCCAGGCACGCATGGTCCTCGCCCGCTATTACGTGCGCGAGGGCAACGCCAACCGCGCCATCGAGGAACTTGAGGCCGTCTACAAACAGTACGGTCGCTCCGAGCAGATCGGCCGCGACGCCGCCGATGCCCTCATGAGCATCCGCTCCCAGATCGGCGACCTCGAAGGCGCCGTCAAGCTCGCCGATGAAGCCATTGCCTTTGTCGGAGAGGCCGAACCCGAGAGGCTCGCCGAGTACAAGCTCCTGCGCGCCACCATCCTCATCGACCAGGCCACCGGGGAGAGTCTCGCCGAGGGACGCCAGGTCCTGCACGCCATGATGTTGGAGGCCGGCGAACCGTGGCAGCGCGGTCAGGCCAGGGAGATCCTCGCCAACACCTATCGCGCCGCCCAGGACTTCGAAGGCTCCAACGCCGTCTACCGGGAATACCTCTCCGCCTTCCCCGATGACCGCATCCGCAGCCGCCTCGAACTCGCCATGGCCGTCAACGTGATCAATTCAGGCGACGAGGAGAAGGGCCGCGCGGAATTCGACGCCGCCGCCACGAGGCTCCTCGCCGAGGCGGACGAGGAACTCGACGCGGAACAAAAGACGCAAATGCTGCAAGAACTGGCCGCCTTTCACCAGTCCATCAAGGACCTGGACGGCGCCGAGAAGGTGATGTTGCGGATCATGGCCTCGAATCCCATGAGCATGACCGCCATCCAGACCCAATTCGGCATCGCCCAGATGTATCTCCACTCGGGCATCCTCGAGGATTCCGACACCCATTTCGACAAGGGCATCGGAATCCTCGAGCAGATCCAAAAGGAAAACCCCAACACCAACATTGCCATGACCGCCGAGAACATGGCCACGCAGTTCAAGCAGGCCCGCGAGGACTTCCGCGCCCGAATGGCGGAAGCGGAAAAGGCCGCCGCCACCCAGCCCGCCGCGGAACAACCGACCGCCGGACAACCGGCCGAGCCTGCTCCCGCACCATGAGTCCCACGCCGGAGTCCGCCGCCGCGCCTCTTCGCATCCATCGCGTCAAGGGACGCGCGGGACTCGACGAATTCCTGGAGACCGCCTACCGCCTGCGGGGACGCGACCCCCATTGGGTCCCGCCCCTGCGCCGCGACCAGCGCGTGCTGCTCGACCGCCGCAGGCATCCCGTGCATCGCCACATCGAGGTGGACTACTTCCTCGCGCGGCGAGGCGGGGAAACCGTCGGGCGCATCGCCGCCATCGAGAACCACGCCCACGCCAAAGCCCACAACGAGCGCATCGGTTTCTTCGGATTCCTGGAGGCCATCGACGACGCCGAGGTCTTTCGCGCGCTCCTCGCCACGGCGGAGCGATGGGCGCGGCGGCGCGGCCTCGCGGCCCTGCGCGGGCCCTGCTCTTTTAGCACCAACGAGGAGTGCGGCCTCCTCGTCACCGACCACCTGCGCATCCCCGCCGTCCTCACGCCCCACAATCCCCCCTGGTACGAGGGCCACATCCGCGCGTGTGGCTACGAAAAGGCCGAGGACCTCATCAACTTCTGGCTCACGCGCGACTCCTTCACGAACCGCATCCGGCGCCTCGCCGAGGCCGTCGAAAAACGCCTCGCGCGACAAGGCACGCACGTCCGCTCGCGCCCCCTGAACATGAAGCGGTGGAAACAGGAGCTGGATCTTGTAAAGCTTCTATACAACCAGGCGTGGGAGAGGAACTGGGGCTTTGTCCCCATGAGCGACGACGAGATAGACTTCGTCGCCAGGGAGCTGAAGATCCTTGTGAACCCCAGCCTGATCCGCTTCGTCGAGGTGGACGGCGAGGTGGCGGGCTTCGCGCTGTGCCTCCCCGACTGGAACGTCGTGCTCCATCACATGGAAGGGCGCCTCGGCCCGCGCCAGATTCTCACCGCGCTCCTCCTGCGCCGCAACATCCGCCAGATCCGGCTGTTGATGATGGGCTTTCTCCCCGAATATCGCCAGCGCGGCCTCGACCCCATCATTTATCGCGACATCGCCGATGCCTGCATCGCCGAGGGGATCTACGAGGGCGAACTGGGCTGGGTCCTCGAGCGCAACCGCCTCATGCGCCGCGGCATCGAGGCCATGGGCGGCGTCGAGCTTCGCCGCTATCGCCTGTTCGAGAAGACGCTCACCTCCTGAGCACGACCCCCTCAATGCGTGAAGTTGGCGTTGGGGTCGGCGCTGCCAAGACTGCCTGCATGGGAATTGCCCAGGATCGGCGCGGCATTGTTCGTCGCCACCACGATCGGCGCCACGGCGTTGCCGGAAGCGTGAGCGATTCCCCCTTTACGACGGGCATCCCCGGTCCCTAGCGTCGGACTCGGATGCACAGGCTTCACGCAGCTTCCCGGCTCTTCCGGGATCCTTGCCCCCCCAAGGAACGCCCTCCGATGCGCCTTCCCCTCGCCCGTTTCCTCGCGACGTTGATCGTTCCCTTGCTGCTGATTTTTGGGCACCAAGCCAACGCCCAGGAAATCATCGAAAACGCCGCCCACGACGGCCCCAAGATCACCATCAGGTACTCCATGTTCGGCGGGGCGGACACGGTGCGCGACACGCGCCGCATGTGCGAGATCTTCGTCGAGCGCAACCCGGACATCCGCGTCCAGCTCGCCGTCTATCCCTGGGGGCAATACTGGGCAAAGATCCGCACGCAGGCCGCCTCGGGCCTCGCGCCCGACGTGCTGTACCTCGCCGCGCAACAATCCGGCGCGTGGCTCGCCAATGGCGCGCTCCTCCCGCTGGACGACTTCATCGAGGAGACGGGCTTCGACCTCTCGCTCTACTACGATGAAGTGATCGAAGGATGCCGTTGGGGAGGCAAACTGTACAGCTTTCCTCTCGAACTCCCCGTCGCGGCGCTTGTGTACAGCGTTGATCGCTTTGAGGAGCGCGGCATCCCGCGCGACCGCTGGCCCAAGCCCGATGTGCCCCTCGCTTGGGAAGAGTACGTCCAGCTCGCGTCGGAGTTGACAATTCGCAATCCCGACGGCACCTTCGCCCAATACGGCATGGGCGGCGGATTCGACTGGGAGCCGCATCTCATTTACGTCCACGGACCGCGTCTGCTCGACCGCCACATCAACCCGACCAAGGGCACGATGCGCGGCAACGAGGAACTCGTGCAGGTCATGAACAAGATCTTCCGCACGCAGTTAGTCGAACGCGTCCACGTCTCCAGCCAGGTCCTGCGCGACGCGACGTTCAACCCGGACACGCTGCTGACCCAGGACATCTACGCGATGACCCACGTCGGCACATGGGCGCTTCCGATTCTCCAGAATGCCGGCGTGCGCTTCGCCGTTTCCCCCACCCCCCGCCCGCCCGGCGGCGGCGTCAATTTCGGATTCAATTCACTGGGCATCTTCGTCGGGTCGGAACATCCCGATGAAGCGTGGCGCTTCATCGCCTTCATGGTGAGCGACGAAGTCATGTCTTCCGTCGGCCGCGCCCTCAAGGGTGTCCCCAGCCTTCGCGGCGCTGCGGACTCCGTCGTCAACAATGCCCACGGCATTCCCAATTGCGAGGCCTTCCTGGTGGGCCTCGACGACGGCATCCCTCCCATCGTCACCGCCAACGTGCAACTCTTCCAGACGATCGACCGCGCGTTCCAACGGCTCGCCGAGGCCATGGACGCGGAGTACCAGTCGCGCCTGCGCGCGCTCCCCCGCGATGCCAATGGCGCCATCGCGCCCGAGGTCCATGCGCAATTCGTCAAGCACATGGAAGGCGCGGTGGATGCCATCATCCGCACGCACCTTGAGCGCATGCAGAACGAGGCGGACCAGGCCTTTGCCCGCCAGGAACGCACCCAGCCCGGCTTCGTCGTCAACACCGTCCTCCCGCTCGCCTTCGTCATCGGCGTGGTCCTCTTCATCGGCATTTACTTCGGCATGGTCGGCTCGCAAGGCGACCGCGCGGGCTTCACGGGCCGGTCGGCCAACTGGCTCGGCTACATCGTCATCGGGCCATGGCTCATCGGGTTCTTCGTGTTCACGCTGGGGCCCATGCTCGCCTCGATCTATCTGAGCTTCACGCGATGGAACATGATCACGCCGCCCGAGTGGATCGGCGCGCAGCACTATCTCGACCTTTTCGGCGACCGCCATTTCTCCATCGGCCTCAATCGCACCTTCTGGTACGCGGCGCTGGTGATCCCGATCAACCTGCTGGGTGGCCTGTTCACCGCCGGCCTCCTGACCGCCGATGTGCGCGGGCGCGACGCCTTCAAGGCCATCTTCTACTTTCCCTCCCTCTTTACTGGCGCGGCGGCGGCGGTCTTGTGGCTCAACATGTTCAACCGCGACTTCGGCGTTGTGAATCGCATCCTCGGGTGGATTGGGGTCACCCCGATCAACTGGCTTGGCGAGTCATGGGCCTTCACCACCGTCGTCCTCATGAACGTCTTCTGGATCGGCGGGTCGATGATCATCTACTACGCGGGCATGAAACAGATCCCCCAGTCCCTCTACGAGGCCGCCGACATCGACGGCGCCAACTTCGTTCGCAAGTTCATCTCCGTCACCATCCCGATGCTCTCGCCGGTGATCCTGTTCATGGTCGTCGTCTCCACGATCGGCGCGTTCCAGGTCTTCACGCCGGCGCTGTTCTTCGCCCGCTCCTCCAACCTCATCGGCGAGCCCGGCGACGCGCTTCGCTTCTATTCCGTGAACATCTACGACGAGGCGTTCAACAACCTGAACATGGGCAAGGCCTGCTGTTGGGCCTTCATCCTGTTCCTCATCATCTTCGCGGTGACCATGGTGCAAATGAAGCTCTCCAGGCGCTTCGTCCACACGGGGCATTGATCGATGTCATTCAAGATACCCACATTCGTCTTTCTGCAATGGAGTTTCAACCTCCACGCCGTGCGTATTGGACTCGAAGTGAATCCCAACGGGATTCCGTATACTAGCCCCGGGTTGCGCGGCACGCGCTACCCGGGGATGCGACGCGACAATGGCCCTACCCCGAAGGGGTTGCGTAAGGCCGACGCCCGGTTCCCGTTCGCGACTTTTACGCAACCCCTTCGGGGTAGAAATCCGTTGGACTCCGCAACCCAGGGTAGTCGCGCGCCAATAAAACCGGCGCGCACCAACCCTGGGCTAGTTTACGGAATCCCGTTGGGATTCGTTTTGGGACCGGAGGCAGTATCGTTGCTAGTTCGATGCGCGGCAATGCAGCGCGCAAAACCTTTGAACGGCACGGGGAACTAATCCATGCGCACCCCCGGCCACCTGATCCTCCTGTACGCCACGCTGACCGCCGTCGGTTTGGTCCTGTTGTTTCCGTTCTATTGGGTGGTGATTTCCTCGGTGAAGTCCCGCGAGGGCATCAGCCTCTCCCCTCCGTCCTTCTATCCTAGCGAGATCCTGCGCGCGGACATCCGTCACGACGCGGAGGGTCGCTTCTTCGCCATCGAGGACGGGCAATGGTTCCTCCTCGCCTCGTCGCCCGATTTGCTTGGCGGGCAATCGGCGGAGGGCGGCTATTTCGTGCGCCTGGAGAACGGCGTCCCCGGCCGCTCCATCGAGTGGTTCCCGATGTCCGTGGCCTCTCCCGGTAAAGTGACGTCGGATTCGCTGCTGTTTGCCGGAGTCGCCATTCAGCGCCGCTCGGACACGCGAGAGCGCGCCGCCATCCTGGGCCGCGTCGTGCGCCCCTCCGAGGATGGTTCCGGGCGTTCCGAAGAACTCCTCTTCGCCGTCCCACCAACGACCGATGCCGCCGTCGACCGCGTCGAGATCCTGCGCAATGTCCCCACGCGCGAGCTGCGTGCCTTCAGGCCGCGCTGGGAAAACCTCGCGGAGACTCTGCGCGGACCCGAGGCCACCATCGGCCAGGAGTCCACGGGCTTCCTCCTGTACCTGCGCAACAGCTTCATGATCAGCCTGCTCGCGGTGCTGGGACAGGTGTTCGCCTCCAGTCTCGTCGCGTTTGGCTTCGCGCGCCTGAACTTTCGCGGACGCGACACGTTGTTTGTTCTCGTTCTGGCGACCATGATGATCCCCGCGCAGGTGACTCTCATCCCGATGTTCTGGATCTACAAGAGCATCGGCTGGGTGGACACCATCCTGCCGCTGGTCGTGCCGCACTTCTTCGGATGGCCGTTCTTCATCTTCCTGATGCGCCAGTACATGCTCACGCTGCCGTTCGAGCTTGACGAGTCGGCAAGCCTCGACGGCTGCGGCCCCTTTCGCACCTACTACCATGTGATCCTGCCGAACTGCCTGCCTGCCGTCATTCTCGTCGGGCTGCTCACGTTCATCGCGACATGGCAGGACGTCATGGGGCCGTTGATCTATCTCGACAATCCCAACCTGCGCACCGTGACGCTGGGCCTCGAATACTTCCGCTCCCCCTACGTCGACAACCGTCACCTCATCATGACGGGCGCGCTCTTCGCGATGATCCCGGTCGCCGCCATCTTCGTCTTCTTCCAGCGGTTCATCATGGCGGGCGTCGCCACGACGGGCCTCAAGGCCTAGCCCACCGCGAACGCTTCCCCGTGCTCCGGTACCCGCGCCGCAAGGTGCGGGTATTTTGCCTCCATGTACGCGACGAACGCCTCGGGGTCCTCGCCATTGAACGCGAACATGTCCCAGTGGCACGGCAACGTCAGGCGCGGCTGCACGGTCCCCGCGAGGTCCGCCGCCTCCTGGTATGTCATGTTCCCCACGATCCCCACGCGAAGGCGCTCCGCATCGCGACCATTGATGGGCAGGAGCGCGAGATCGATTCGCGGCCACTGGAGCAGCCGCTCCGCCAACCCCGCATGAAGGCACGTGTCGCCCGAATGGTAAATGGTCGCGCCTGGGCCATCGATCACGACGCCAAGGTACGGATAACGACCTGTCAACGGGTCCTGGTCGAAGAACTCGTGCGCCGCCGCGATGCCCGTCACGCGGATGCCGTGATCCACGAAGGAGACACCGTCATCCATCCCGATGAAGCGATCCAGCGACACGCCGATGTCATTCGCCAACCCGGGCAACAGAATCGACGGCACGGCGAAGCGGCATCGCGCGGTTGATCTTCCAATCTCGCGCCATGCATTCCGGTCGATGTGATCGAGGTGGTCGTGCGTCCCGATGACGAGGTCGACGCCCTTGAAATCATCCGGTCCGGCGATGGGAGGCACCAACCGGTCCGGGTGATCCGAGAGGAACGGATCCACTGCAATGCAACAACCCGCGAAGCGGAAGAGGAAGCCCGACTGGCCAAGCCACAACCCCAGCGCGCCCCCGGCGGGCAGCGGCGACGACAGGAACTCGCCCACAAGGTGCGATTGCGACAGCATCCGGCCGCCCCGATCAATACACCGTGACGAAATCCGCCTCGACCTGCGGAGGCGCCACGATGTTGCCCTGCGAGAAGATCAGCGCGCTGTAGGCCTGCACGTCAACAAGGGCGCTCTGGGTGAGGCCGTGCCACGGTTGACCTTCCGTCTCGACGACGGCGGAGCCAAAGTTCGCGTAGTCCGCGCTGTACGTTGTCGAATCGCTGTTGAAGACCACGTCCCACGTCCCCGGGCGCGGAAATCCAAGGCGGTATCCGCTGCGCGGTTGTGAAGAGAAGTTCATCACGATCACGACGTCATCCCCGGCCCCGCCGAGGTCGTACCGGTGGAAGGCAATCATCTTGTCGGCATTGTTGGCAAGATAGACGTTCGTGTTCGGCCCCGTGAGTCCTCGCGAGAGGCCGTCCTCGTCCTTTCGCAGGCGGATCATGTCCTTGTACAGTTGGTAGATGCCCGGGTACGTCGTCTTGTTGTTCCAGTTCACCGTCCATGTCGATGGCGTGTTGATGTCCCAGAATCCCGGATGATTGAATTCCTGACCCATGAGAATCTTGGGAATGCCCGGGCTCGTGAGCACCAGGATGCCGCCCAGGGAGGCGCGCTTGCGTGCCCACCACGAGCCGGGATTCGCAAAGTCGATCTCCGACGGCACGCGGCGCTTGCCGTTGCCGACCTCGTCATGGCTCTCCGTGTAGATCACGCGGCTCAGCCAGCTTGGATAGTACGACTGCCGGATGGCATCGCGCACCGAGAACATGTTGCGATCGGAATCGCTTGCGGGAATCAGCGCCGCGCGCACCGGGTGCACGAATCCGCCCGACCATTGGCTGTCAAAGCCCAAGCCACCGAGGGGGTCGTTCGCGGGCCGCGTGACCTCGTCCCCGCGATGAAAGTCCTCCGCGATCAGGAGCACGCCGGGGTGGGTTGCCTTCACGTCGGTGTTGATGTACTGCAACATCGAGTACCCCTCGGGGATGAACGTGCCGCCCCCGTTGCTCGTCGCGTAGATGTTGCTCGTCGAATCCCAGCGGAAACCGTCCACGCGATACGTATCGATAAAATGGAAGACCGAGTCGCGGATGAATGTGCGGACTTCGCCGCGCCCAAAGTCCGGCCGCGTGTTGCCCCATGGCGTCGCCGCCCGAAAGTCGTTGAAGAAGTAGATGCCGCCGTTGTTGGGCGCCGATCCGGTGCTCCAGCCATCGAACTGCCACATGTCCAGGTCCGTCGGGCCATAATGATTGTGGACGATGTCCAGCAACACCGCGATGCCTCGGCCATGCGCGTCGTCCACGAATTCCATGAAGCGCAGGGGCGTGCCGTACTTGGACTCGACTGCGAAAAGATCCGACGGGTTGTAGCCCCAGGAGTAATCGCCCGGAAACTCGTTGATCGGCAGGAACTGGATCGCGTTCGCGCCCAGGTCCTCGACGTGATCCAGGCGGAACCGCGCGCTCTGGAATGTCCCGTTCGGATTCCCCGCCGCCGAGTTGAACGCGCCCACATGCACCTGGTAAAGGATCGTCTTGTTCCAGGGAGCCATCGTGTAGTCGTCGCTCTGCCACGAGTAGGACAGGTCCGCGATGATGCTGTTGTCCGAGCTGTTCACCACGCGCGTGGAACGCGGATCTCGCTTCCACAGCAGGTTCCCGCCGCGCCGGATCACGTACTTGTACTGCTGGCCCACCGCCGCGCCGCCCACGTCCCGCGACCATGTGCCGCCCGCTTCGCTGGCCAGCGGGGTCGCCGTCGTGCTCCAGTCGTTGAACTGTCCCGCGACGTGCACGCTGTCCGCGTTGGGAGCCCAAACCCGAAAGGCGACGCCGCCCTCGTAGATGATCGGGCCCATGCCCGGGCGCGCGGAGGGCGCTTGCGCCGCCGCCAGCGCCACCAGCGCCAACGCGGCGGCGGAGAGCACCGTCCGCCGCGCGAAATCGAACCATCGGCGCGGCGCGCCCCGGTCAACCGTTCCCGCCTTCGTGGATCCAACCGCCATCGGACAACTCCTTGACCTCGATTGCCCGGCGCACGCCACCGGAAGCGCCGCCCTAATCCTCCAGTCCCTCGTTGATCCGCGAGAGGATCACCCGCTCCAGCGCGCGCTCCATATTGCGCAGCATTGTTTCCTCGTCCTGGCGTCCACTCAACAGAAGATCCACCTCGGGATTGAAGACATCCCCCTCCAGCAAGGCAAACAAGGGCACGGGCGGCACGCGCCGCGACAGTGCGAGCTGCTCCATGAACCGCGGCATGAACGGATAGTTCGCGGTGTCGAGGCCCTCCCACGCCGACAGGCGCACGGGAATCTGGCCGAGGCTTGATCCCCAGCGCCGCTGCACATCCTCGCTGGTGAACCACTCAAGAAACTCGTACGCCGCCTCGCGCTCCGTTGCCGTGCGCAGGATGACGCCGCTCTGTCCGCCGACGTTGCTCGACGACCAGGCCAAAGGTCCGAGGCGCTCGCGCCGCTCACCCGTCGCCACGGGCTCCAGCCCCAGGGCCGCGATGTCCCTCGGTCCGGGAGCGGGGATCAGGGCCACGTCAAAGTCCAGTCCCGCATTGCGAAACGCCTCCACCTGCCACGGACCCGTCAGGATCATCGCATAGCGGCCATTGATGAAACCGGCCTCGGGAATGAGCGCGCTCCGCCGCCACGAACCACCCTCCCACTCCGCCGCCGCAATGCGCTTGAGCAGCCCCAGCGCGCCGAGCGTCCGCTTCTCATCGAGGTCGGAGTACGCCCGGCCCGATTCATCATAGCGCACCCAGTTCACCCCAAACATGTTGAAGTACGGGAACGTGAACC
>CAYTRP010000071.1:8214-11440 GCA_964440195.1 uncultured Candidatus Sumerlaeota bacterium | reverse complement strand
TAAGGACTGAAGTTTCGGATGTCACCGCAATGCCCCAATGAACTGCACGCCCACGGAGGCGGGTTGGGGATTGCCAAACGGGGTTGAGATGGGATAGTGTCCTGGCAGGTTTGCGGAGGGAAGACCGACATGTCGGACGATCCAACAGCCGGTGCGCGAACCTGGAAATGGCGCGACATGCGGCGTTTGGGCGTGGCCGCGCTTTGCGCCTGCGTGCTCGCGGCGTTGGCGGGATGGTGGATGTTGCGGCCCGGCGAGGAGAAAACGCCGCCGCCAGCCGTCGCGATGGTGGAACCGCCGCGCGTGGCGGCGCGAGCCGTCGCCGATCCCGAAGAACGGATTGCCGGGGAAGCGAAGCCGCCCGCGCCAGCCATCCACGCGGATAAAGCACCCGCGAGCACGGAAAGCGCCACGCCTCGCGTCTCTGGCCGTGTGCGGCTGGCCAACGGCATGGCGCCGCCGAGGGGAACGAGGGTGCGGGCGTTGGTTGGACACGGACGCCCCGAATGGGTGCTCGACGGGAGCGAGACGGAACCGGATGGGTCGTTCACGCTGGAAGCGGAGGCCAATTTTCGCGGGCGGGTTTACGCGTATGCGCCGGGCTTTCTGGTGGCGGAGTCGCGGGTGTTCACGCTTGGCGACCGGCATGTCTCGGGATTGGAGATCATGCTGGAGCGCGGCGGAACCGTGGGGGGTGTTGTCGTGTCGCCGGAGGGGTACCCCGTCCCCGGGGCGCGGGTGCGCGTGATGAGGGAGATTTGGGGCTCGTCGTCGCAGGGTCTTGAGGCATTGGGATGGGAGGTCGAAACGGGCGCCAACGGCATGTTCCTGATTCACGGAACACCCAAGGGCCATTTTTCCCTGAGGGCCATTGCGAAGGGTTATTCCCCCTCGCCACCACACGCGGTGCGCGTGGACGACGAACCCATTCATGGAATGCGGATGGTGGTGTCTCCCAATGTGACCGTCAGTGGCCGCGTCGTGAATCCCGAAGGGCATCCGGTGGCGGGGGCCGTGGTGATGGCGCAGCAATTTTCGGGTCTCCTCGCCGATCCGGTCACCACGGGGGAGGACGGCCATTTCACGCTGTCTGGCCTGGAGGATCGCCTGTTTCAATTCATCGTCGCCCGGCATAAGGATTATCGGGAAGAGAGAGGGAGCGTCGTAGGGAATGAATTGCGTGGTGATGTGGAGATTGTCCTGAAGCCCATGCCCAACCCGGTGTCGTACATCGGCGTGTTGGTGGATCGGGAAACGGAGGAGCCCATCCTGCACGCGCGCTATCGGCTGCCCGGCGGGGAGGAATGGCTACCGGCCCGCGAGGGACTGATCCTGCTGGACGAGGTGGAACATCGGGAGACTTTTTCCTTAAGCTACAATTCCGAACGGCAGCTCACCATCGAGGCGAAGGGATACGATTGGGTCACCTGGTATCCGCACATTCCCTGGGACGAAAATCCGGACATTGTGGAACACAAGATCGCCATCTCGCGGTCGGCGCGGTTGATTGGCCGACTGGTTGACGAGGAGACGGGCGAGCCGCTCGCCGGGCTGCCGGTCGCCTATGAGCAATCAGCCGTCACGGAAGCGATTCGCGAAGAGCCGCTCGTTACCATCAGCGCGGCGGACGGGCGATTCGAATTTGAAGAAATCGCCACCCAGTCCCGGCAGCAGGGATGGAGTCCAAGCCGCCACGGCACCAACGTGCTGGGGCCTTACGTCACGATCGATCCGCCGCCACCCCATGCGATGGTGCGGTATCTTGTGCCGGGGGGGAGGCGTCCGCAACCCGGCGGCGTGGTGGATGTGGGGGACATTCGCATCGGCAAGGGGCGCGGCATTCGGGTGCAGGCGGTTGACAACGGAATTCCCCAATCCGGCACCGGCCTCTTTCTTTATCATCATTCACACCGTATCGGCCCGGCCATGACGGACCATCAGGGCTTCGCGCAATTCGAGCGCGTCGGTTCCGAGAAGATGTCGAGAATTGAACTGGCCGATGCCGACGTGACATTTGGCTTCAATGATTTCCTTGATCGGCACCAGGAGGTTCTGCTCCCCCTCGGCACGGCTTCGCTGGAAGTCATCGCGCTGCGCCAGAATCGCCCCGGTGCGGCGCATGTGGAATTGGAGCGCAAAAATCCCACCTATCCCGAAGGCGCACAACTCGCCGTCCGGCAGAACCTCGCCATGCAGGGAAGGGAAAGGTCGCCCAGCCGGTTCACGCACCTGCCGTCGGGAGAGTGGATCGTGCGGATTCGCGCCACGGAGAAAACGCCCGTCGTCCACGAGGAGACCATCCGGCTGCGCGCGGGCGAACACCGCACGCTGCGGGTGGACGTGGACATGGCGCGCGTGGCGGGAATCGTCGTGACGCCGGAGGGTCGGCGCCCGCGCGGGCGGCCAACGGTGTCCCTGCACACGATGACCAAAGGCCAATGGCGCGCGCCAACCGTCACGGGGCAAACGGAGTTGGATGGGCGCTTTCTCCTCGAAGGAATCAAGTCGGGCACCTACATCCTGCAGGCGCACCTGCCCGGCGGCGGCCTTGCGCGCATCGCGCCGTTCGAGGTGCTCCCCGGCGTGGACCGGGAGGACGTGACGCTGACCCTTGCGGATGAAACGGGTTCCATCCGCGTCGTGGCGCGCGACGCGGCGACGGGCGAGCCGATCAACCGCCCCACGGTGACCTATCGCGACAACGGCGCGATGATCGACTATCGGCACACGAATTCCACGAGCCGCGCGAACGACGGCACGGTCCTGGGCGGCTTGCCGCCGGGCGAGGGACGCATCTGGGTGTCGGCGGACAGCTACGGCACCAAAAGCGCCGCCGCGACAGTGCGACCGGACGAGGAGGCGCTTGTGGAGGTGGAGCTTGGCGTCACGGGCACCCTGGCCCTGACCGTCCAGTCATCCGAAGGCGGAGAGTCCACAACCGCCACGCTGTCCATTCACAAGACGGACGACAGGGCAACCGAAGCCGTGGCGCGGCAGACAATCACCCTTGGCCGCCGCTTCTCGCAAAGACTCCCACCCGGCCGCTATCTGGCCATCATCACGGCGGACGGATACCGCGAAGCGGCCATCGAATTCGAGACCGTCGCGAAGCAGACCACGACGTTGACCACGCGCCTGGAATCGTCGATCGTCTCTATAGTGCCTGAAACCGTGACGGTCTGCGTCGGCAGCGTTCTGGTCTGCGCCAAGCTCGGCAGGGGTAGAG
>CAYTRP010000071.1:3592-8204 GCA_964440195.1 uncultured Candidatus Sumerlaeota bacterium | reverse complement strand
TGTCAGGAAATAGAAGCTGCCTTCATCGACCACCCAACGCTGGCTCGCCGTTTTCGTCATTCTCCTGCTGATCGTCCTGACGGTGGACACCTCGTCTCCTCCACTATCCGCGGCACCACCCATGATTGTTCCCAAGGCCGCCCCAAGCGGTGGGGCCGCGCCGCCGCCACCGTTCTCTTACGATCCATTTGCGGGTATTTCGTGGCGCGATTCGGTCGCGCGCATGTCGGACGGCGGAATGGGAGGAAACGGTGAAGAACATAACGGTTTCGGGATCGGGCACCGCGACGGGTGTCGCGTCCAGCGGACATTGAGAGCGCCGCGGAAAAATCAGGACATTCTCAAAGTACCCCAGGACGTTTTCAAGGGCGCAAGATCCCATGCTGTCCTCTTGGGCGCGAGGCGGCGGCACCGCAGGCGTATTTGGCCATCTGTCGAGGATGCCGCCGTTGAGGATGCCGCCGCCGGGCAGCAACGCGGAGATTGCGACTTTGAGAACGTCCTGCGCTGAAGGCTGGAAGAGCCGCGTTTGGGTTGCCCAAGGTCGGGAGGTGGGGTGGAGTCCAAACTGTCTTGACGGTCAAGGCCGGTGGCCAACGATTGAGGCATGACCGGCGGATGGGTGGGGCGGAGATGTCGAGGGGAATGGGGAGCGAAAGCTTTGACGCGGAGGGGGCACAATGGGGCGCTTGGGACTTGTATTCCTGATGGTGTTGTGGTCATGGACCTTGGTGCCGGGCGCGCCGCCGGTAATGCCGATTCCGGGCATTGGCACCCCACCAGCCGGCGGGAATGTGCCGCCGGGGGCCTTGCCGCCGGGAATGGTGGCCTTTCCAAGCGATGGGGGGCTGCGCATTCCCGGGTTTCTTGTTCCTTCGCACTTGGCGTCTCCGGCAGGGCGGCGTCCCGACTTCGAGGGGACGGGCACAATCCGGGGCGTGGTCATGGATCTGGACCACGACGTGGCAGTCCCGGATGCCACGGTGGTGCTCCTGTCACTGCAACGAATGCCTTTGCAGCGGCAAACCGGGGCACGCGACAGGGTCACGACAAATGCGAAAGGAGAGTTTGTCTTTGAGCGACTCCCGCCGGGGAACTACTTCGTCGAGGCCTTCCATGGCCCCGGCATGCTGGTACCCTGGCATGACCCGGGCGGTGCGGCATCCATCCCCGTTGGCGAGGGTGAGGAAGTGGCCGGGCTGCGGGCGGATGTCTATGGCGGCCACCGTGTGGTGGTGCGACTGAACGGAATCGGGCTGGCCGCCGAGGACAATTCCCGCCAGCCATTTGGGCTGTCCTCCATGCCGCATGATATCACCATCGCGCGCCAGCCGCTAACAGTCGATGATGTCCGGTACGTGTTCGGCGGGGGCACGAAATTTGGCCGCGCGCCGCGAAGGGGGAATGAGCTGGAGTTTCGCGGAGTCTTCGGGCCGTCCGTGCGGATGGATCTGGCATTTGATCGCCATTGGTTGAAGGGTCCAAACGGGGAGCGCGTCGAGTCGATCGACCTCGAACTCAAGCGCGGTGAGTACGATCTCGAAGTGGAGTTGGATCTTGAGAACCCGCCGCTCTTGCAGGGGCGAGTGCGGCGCGCGAATGGAGAGGCCATGGGACCGGGGGTCGTCTCGTGGCAGCGGTCGCGCACGCGGATGATGACAGCCGGCCCGCACAAGCCAGTCGCACCGGTGTCGGAGGAGGGCACGTTTGCCATCGAGATCCCGGGGAGAGAGAATGGAACGCTGGAGTTTGTGCTCGGCGTCGAGGAACCGATTCACTATGGGGTGATTTCCTTCAGGCACTCCTTCCCGGAGATATTGGAAGTGAAGGTCCCGAAGCCGGGGACGTTGAAGGTGCTTGTTCGCGGGGAGAATGATTCTCCCGCGGTGGGCGCGACCGTGCGGGCGACGGTGGAACTGCCCGAGAGCCGGAGACCGGGAGAAGAGCCTGTCCCCAAGGTGACTTTCATCCCCCACCAGCCAGAGGTGCAGGTGGATGGGAATGCCGCAATGCCAAGCGATCCGTTTGGGCAACTGCTGCATCTGACATTCGAGGCAGTAACGGATGCCGAAGGGGCCGCGACCTTCCCTCGACTCTCGGCGGGTCCCATCGCCGTAAGAGCGTTCGGGGCACCGGGCTCGCGGCTGGCACCCAGCGAAGACATGAAAGTGACAATGGCATTTGGCAGGCAGAGCGAGGCCGAGATCAAGCTGGACGCGTACAAGCCATTTGCAGGTGTCGTCCATGACGAGGACGGCAAGCCGATTTCGGGAGCTTTGGTATCCCTGGGGCGGGCCTCCAATGCGAGGGGCCAACCCACGGAGTCGGTTCCCGAGAGCCGAACGGATGAAGCCGGGCGTTTTCGCTTCGAGAACGTGGGGCCGCGCGATGTGCGAGAGGTCTATGTCTCACCGCCGGGCGTGCAGGCGCGTCGAACGGCTGGAAAATTCACGCCCGGCGAGGAGAATGCAGTGATCACCCTCAGGACACCATCCGTGGCCAACGCGGGCGCTGTGCGGCTTGGTGTCTATGACCAGATCACGGGCGAGTCCATCCCCCATGCCACGCTATTGGACTGGCAGGGGAGGCCGGTTGCCAATTTCTCGCGCTCGTCCGATGGGCAGCTTGAAATTCCCGGCGCGCGGGAAAGCCCACCGATGGAGGGATTCATGGTGTCGGCGGTGGGGTACGCCCGGGAAGCAGTCCCCTTCCAATGGGGTCGGCCCATTTCCAGCAGGGTCCAATTGGTGCCGGCGGCGACGCTGCGCGGGCGGGTAATTGATGAAGCCAGCAGGCGTCCCGTGCCGGAAGCCACTGTCGAATATTCGCTCTGGCTCTCTCCCCCTTTCGGAGAGCCGCCCTTGCCGAGTCCGTTTCGAACGAAGACCGATTCAGGGGGGAATTTCGTGTTGGCGGATGTCCCCGTGTGGATTCGCGGCGAGAGAGCCAGCCGCAACATGATGGAGACCCGTCACCTGCAAATCGAAGCAGGCCCTGAATTCGCCGCCCGCTATCTTCCGGTCACCACCGAGGACTATGGCCTGACGGACCTGGGTGATGTGGGCGTGAATGCGGGACTCGAAGTTGCCGTGCGCGTGATGCTCGCGGGCAACCCCGTGCCGGGTGAACCAGTGGCGGTGTCGATCGAACCCGTTCCATCGGTGGTGTCGGGGGCGCTCAACGTGACACGGGAGGCCGTGACGGATGAGGAGGGTCGTGTGGTCTTCGACACGATCCCACCCGGCAGGACAACGGTGGCGCTACCCGCGCGAAACCTGAGCCGGATACTCATGCCTTACGAGGCGCGATACCCCATCGAACTCCAACTCGGGCGAGGTCTGGTCCAATTGACAACCGATGCCCAGTTTGGGGAACCAAGGCTAAGTCTTTACGGTGATGGACCGGAACGCCTGCGATTGCGCGGCCGAGGGGAGGGCAGCGCCAGTCCATGGGACCCGGCAGGAGTAACGACGGGGACTTCTCTGCCGTTCGGTTGGTGGCGATTCAACGTCTCCACGAGCGGTTCCGATGCCGGGCGGGTATGCGTGGATGCCGAATTGACCGAGGAGGCACCCGAGTTGTCCCTGACGGAACCATTTGGCATCAACACCGTCAAGGTGCGGGTGGAAGCGGAGGAGGGATATCGCACCTCCAGCCTTCGCGTGTTGATGGAACGAGAGGGCGAGGCACCTGGCAAGGCCAGGCTCCGGCATGAAGGGAGGACAAACAAGGATGGGGAAGCGACGCTGCACAGGATTCCAGCGGGCGAGTATCGCGTGGTGGTCTTCCCGCAGGGGAATGTCGCGAGGTGGTTCACGGCGAATGTCGTGGTGATGGACACGGACGAAGAACAGTCGGTGACGGCGAAGCCAGCGGAGGAGGGAGGCACGGTGGTGGTGCGTGCGGTGTGCGCGGAGACCGGAGCGCCATTGGAGGACTTCTCGGCGCGTGTGACGAGTGCGCCGGAGAATTGGGCGATTCCACCGGACACGCGGGACGAGGACGGATCAGTCGTATTCACGAACGTGCCGCCGGAGCGCCTGCGTGTGTCGGCCTCGTCATCCCACCGGCTTGGCGGCGAGGTGGAACTGGCCATGTCGCGCGAGAAGCATCGGGAGGTGCTATTGCGCCTGGAGCCTGCGGGAGGGCTTCGGCTTGAGATCGAGGCGATCTTGCCCGAGGACGCCGAAAACATGAACAACTGGATCATGGACACCGGGATCGAGTTGGTGCGCCGCGACGCACCGGACCGGCTGGTGGACTTCTGGATGGTCCATCCTCGCTATACGCCGATGAACCCGAATCGCCCCTACGCACCGGGAACTTATTTGGTGAGGTTCTTGAACGAGGGGCGCTTGGTGGAAGAACGCGAGATCGAGATCAAGGCCCGACAGACGCTGGTGCTGCCCGTTCACTGGGGCGATCGGCGCCTGGGTGTCGCGTCAAGCGGACATTGAGAGCGCCGCGGAAAAATCGCCGGGGCGATCCTCGCCTTGCCCCGCCGGGAGCAGCCTCCTCGAATGAACGGGCTGCTCCACTCCCCCGCCCGCGCCGTTCCCGAAGCCAATGCCCCTCGCACCCAACGACTTCGTTCACCTGCACGTGCATTCCG
>CAYTRP010000071.1:0-3582 GCA_964440195.1 uncultured Candidatus Sumerlaeota bacterium | reverse complement strand
TTCCGAGTACAGCCTGCTGGACGGCGCGAACCGCATCGGGCCAATGGTGGACCACGTCAAGTCGATGGGGATGGACGCGCTCGCCTTGACGGATCACGGGGTGTTGTTCGGGGCGCTGGAATTTCACCGCGAGGCGAGGCGGGCGGGGATCAAGCCGCTCATCGGGTGCGAGGTGTACATCACGTCGAACAAGCGGACCGATCGCGGGGCCGGCGAGCAAAAGGCAACGCACCACCTGCTGCTGCTGGCGGAGAACTACGAGGGATACCTCAACATCTGCCGCCTCTCGACGATCGGCCACACCGAAGGGTTCTACTACAAACCCCGCATTGATTTCGAGACGTTGCAAGCGCACCTGAACGGCGTGGTCGCGACCTCGACATGCCTCGCGGGCCTGATCCCGCAGGCCCTGATGGCCAATCGGGCCGGCGACGCGGAGCGCCTGACGGGACAATTCGTCGAAATGTTTGGCCGCGAGCGCTTCTTCATGGAGTTGATGGACCACGGGATCGACGAGCAGCGGGGCGTGAACCGGGGCGTGGTGGAACTGGCGCGGCGCCACAACCTCAGGCTGATCGCGACAAACGACGCCCACTACATGACCAAGGCCGACGCCGAGATGCACGACTGCCTGCTGTGCGTGCAGACCGGCGCACGCATGGCGGACACGAATCGGTTCCGGTTCGACGCGTCGGAGTTTTACCTGAAGAGCGCACAGGAAATGGCTTCTGTTTTCGCGGAGCTGCCCGAGGCGATCGCGAACACCCGCCTCGTGGCCGAGATGTGCAACCTTCAAATGCCGGAGCGGAAATATCACATCCCGCGCTTCCCGACTCCGGAAGGCGTGACGGAGGCGGAGCATCTCCACGGCGAGGTGTGGAAGGGAATTCGCGCGCGCTACGGGGAGGACCCGGGCGAGGAGATCCGCAAGCGCGTGGAATTCGAGGTGCGTGTCATCGAGGGGATGGGCTTCCCCTCCTACTTCCTGATCGTGGCGGACTTCATCGCGTATGCGCGCTCGCTCGGTATCCCGGTGGGGCCTGGGCGCGGATCGGCCGCGGGCTCCATCGTGGCCTACGCGCTGGGAATCACGCAGCTCGACCCCATCGAGAACGCGCTGTTGTTCGAGCGCTTCCTGAACCCGGATCGCATCTCGATGCCGGACATCGACATCGATTTCTGCCCCGAGGGGCGCGCAACCGTCATCGAATACGTGCGGCAAAAATACGGCAACGATTGCGTCGCGGGCATCATCACGTTCGGCACGATGAAGGCCAAGGCGGCGGTGCGCGACGTGGGGCGCGCGATGGATGTTCCGCTGAATGTCGTGGATCGCGTGGCCAAGGCGATTCCGAACGACCTCGGCATTACGCTGGGGAAGGCGCTGGAAGACTCCGCCCCGCTGCGCGAAATGGTGGAGGCCGATCCGCAGATCCGCAAGCTGATGGACATGGCCGGGCGCGTGGAGGGCATGGTGCGTCATGCCAGCCTGCACGCCGCCGGGATCATCATCTCCGACAAGCCATTGACGGAATATTGCCCGCTCTACAAGGCGCCCAACGAGGAAAAACCCGCCACGCAATTTCCGGCGACGGATTGCGAGGAAGAACTGGGCCTCATCAAGATGGACTTCCTCGGGCTGAAGAACCTGACCGTCATCAACAAGACCGTCCGGATGCTCAAGGAACGCGAGGGGGCCGATGTCGATTGGGACAAGATCCGTTTCCGGGACGCGAAGACCTACGAATCCCTCGGCGAAGGGCACACGCTCGGCGTGTTCCAACTGGAATCCGATGGCCTGACGGCGTTGGTGAAGCGCCTGAAGCCCAGCACCTTCTCCGATCTGACCGCCCTGATCGCGCTTTACCGCCCCGGCCCCCTCGACGCGGGAATGCACAACGTCTTCGTGGAACGGAAACACGGACGCCAGACAGTCGAGTACGACCATCCGGCGCTGGAGCCCATCCTCAAGGAGACTTACGGCGTCATCCTGTACCAGGAACAGGTCATGCTCATCAGCCAGGTGATGTGTGGCTTCACCGGCGGCGAGGCGGACACGCTGCGCAAGGCGATGGGCAAAAAATTGCAGGACGTGATGGACAAGATGCACCCGAAGTTCATCGAGGGCGCGGCAAAGGTCAGCGGCGTTCCCCCCGACCTCGCGAACAGGATTTGGGAGAACATCGTCACCTTCGCGCGGTACGGCTTCAACAAGTCGCACTCCGCCGCCTACGCGGTGGTGACGTTCCAGACGGCGTACCTGCGCGCGCACTGGCCAGCCTACTTCCTCGCGTCGCTGTTGACCAACGAGATCAGCGGCTCGACCGATGGCATTGCCAAGTATGTCGCGGATTGTCGCGAGGCGGGAATCCGGGTTCTACCGGTGGACATCAATCGCTCGCGGGAGTACTTCAACCCCGACGGCGATCAAATCTGGTACGCGCTCAACGGCGTGAAGGGCGTCGGGACAGGCTTCGCACAGGCGGTCGTTCGCGAGCGCGACGCGAATGGTCTCTTCCGCGGCCTCCAGGACTTTTGCCTGCGGGTCCCGCGCGAGGAGGTGAACTCGCGCATGATCGAGGCGCTGATCAAGGTGGGGGCATTCGACAGCGTGCAGCCCAACCGCGCCGCGCTGATCGGCGTGCTGCCCGAGGTGATGGCGCTCGCGGCGGAGTATCAGCGGGATCGCAACTCGGGCCAGGAGGATCTCTTCGCGGCGGCGGGCGAGGAAGGCTTGGCGGGCGCGTCGATCATCGGCGAAGTGCCGCTGCCACCCCTGCCCGAGTGGGACATGCGCGAGCGGGCAGCCAGCGAGAAGGAACACCTTGGATTCTACCTGAGCGATCATCCCCTCAAGCGCTTCGCGGCGGAGATGGAGGCGTTCACGACCATTCGCAGCGGCCAGATGGAGGCGCGCGCCGCAAAGGTGAGGGAGAACCAACGCGAGTCGGTCGCCTTCCTCGCGTACATCAGCGATGTCGTGGTCAGGACGGACAAGAATGGGAACCCCTGGGGCATCGTCCTGATGGAAGACTTCGACGGGCCCTTCGAGTGCAAGTTCTTCTCGCGTGCATTCGAGCAGTGCCGCGAGCATTTGCAGCCCGACGCGGTGGTGCATGTCCAGGGCCAGCTCTCAATGTGGTCCGGCCGCGTGTCGCTCGAAGGGAATTCCGTGCGATTGGCGGAGGAATTGAGGGCCGATGCCAAGGGAATGGAACTCGCATGGCAGGACACGGACCTGACGGAGCAGGCCCTTTGGCAACTCAAGGAATTGTGCCGCCGAACGGCGGGGCCCGGTTCAAAGCCCCTCAGGCTGGCCATCCTGCATGGCACCGAAGTCATGGCGCACTTCACCCCGGGAACACCCTGGAGGATGCCCACAACCAGTGCGGTCCTCGAATCGCTTGGGGAATTGCCCGGAAACCCACGGGTACGCCTGCTGGCGCCCGAAGCCTTGCTGGGAGCCCCCGAACGCAAAAAGTTCGGATCCTGGACCGCGCGGGCTCCGATTCCCGTGCACTGGATGTGGTTGCCACCACGGTCGTTGCCACCGAAATCACGCTTTGGGCGATCTTCCTTTGG
>CAYTRP010000070.1:7255-11484 GCA_964440195.1 uncultured Candidatus Sumerlaeota bacterium | reverse complement strand
GGGGCTTCCCTCTCCGCCGTGGGGCGCGCCAGGGGAATCGCATAGACCGGGGACCTGCCCATCGCATCCCTCCAGACAATCATCACCGCCATTCCAACGACCAGGCCGATCACGAAAGCGGACACGATCCTCAGGTCCCCATGTTCGGGTCGAAATCTCATGGGCTCTTCTTCCTGCGGGCGGGTGCCGCCCCCTCGGCCTTCCTGCCTTCCGGCCCCCCGCCCGGAAGACCGTCGCGAAGCAACCGGGCCCTCTCCTGGACAATCTGGGCGATGATGGAAATGCCGATTTCCTCGGGCGTCACCGAGCCGATGTCGAGTCCCGCGGGACAGTGGACACGATCCAGTTGGGACTTTGGATATCCCTCCCGGCGCAGCTTCGCGCGAATGCTCGCCCACTTCGACCGGCTGCCGACCATCGCCACGAAGCACGCGGGCGATCCAAGCAATTGCCGCAGGCAGACCTCGTCGCCCGCATGCCCCCGCGTCACGATCACGGCAAAGGTCTGCGAGGTCAACCTTGCCTTGTCCTTCAGCAGATCGTAGGGCGCGGCAATCGTGAAATCCGCATGGGGGAACCTCTCCGGATGCGAGAATTGGGGCCGGTCGTCGATGACCGTCACCCGGAAGTCCAGCCCCTTGGCCACATGGGAGAGGGACTGGGAAATGTGACCCCCGCCGCAAATCAGCAATTGGAATTCGGGCATCACGGGCTCCACGAAGAGAGTGATTTCCCCCCCGCACAACATGTCCATCTCGTCGGCGCTCTTGGCCTTGATGTTGATGCGCATGAGGCGGGGCACCAGAGAGTCCATCGCCTCGCGCGCCGCAAGGATGGCGTCCGCCTCCACGCACCCCCCTCCGATGGTGCCGTGAAGGTCCAGATCCCCGGAGACGAGCATGCACGCTCCCGGCTTGCGGGGAGTCGAGCCCACCGTATCCACGACGGTGACGACCGCTACACGCTTTCCGGCGGCAGCCCACTCGAGGACTTTTTGATGGAATCCAAGATTCATCCTTCCAGGTTCCGGGGGGCGCGCCGGCTCGGCGAAAGCCCGAGATGCGACTCCACACGATGGCTTGACATACCTGAAAACTCTCCGCAAAGGTTCATCGACGTTTGGCGGATGCAGGAAAAGAAAAGCCCTCTTCGCTGAAAGCACAAACTCCAGCCGAGGCAGATGAATCCATCATTCATGGGGCTGTCCAAATTGGCTTCTTCTCTCCGTCCCGTACAAACCATCCTGCTCGCCATCGGGAGCGAAAGGACCATAATTCTCACCGCCCTCATCCTTGCAGTGATCGCCTTGGGGGTGGCAATCGCCCTTCTGGTCTTTCAGAAGGGAAAAACAACCTCCGTCGGCAGAGCAGCCGCGAAATCGGGCACCAAACCAATCGCCACCGTGGACGACTTGTCGCAAGTCGCCAAGTCTCAAGCGTCCATGCCTGCCGCCCAGGACTCCAAGCGTCGTCCAACCCGCCCCCGGACAAAGAGGGTTCTTCCATCGCGCGAAGAAGCCGTGCTCGCGGAGGATGTCGGCGACTTTGCCAGGGCCTCGTCGGTTTGGATGAGGCGCGGCAATCGCACGGCACAACTGCGGGCACTTCAGAAGGCGGGCGACGACATCGCCGTCGCCGACCTCCAGATGGCGCTCGGGTGGCAATCCCTGGCCGTTCCCCGTCTCGAAGATCTCCTCGGCCTGCAACCGCACGATACGGGCATCCGGCGCCGGCTGTACGAGGCCTATCTCGACATGGGAGAAGCCGAACAGGCACGCAGGGTGGCATCTGTCATTGTGGAAGGGGCCGGGGCCCAAGCCCTGAGTCCCAAGGTCCTCTGGGAGTTTGGCAGGGGCTTCGAGATAATGGGCGACCGCGATGCGGCATTGAAGCTGTACCAGGAAGCAGCGCGCCAACCCGATTGCCCCAGTGACCTGGAAGTGCGCGGCGTTTACCTGAGCGAGATGAGTCGCTTGCAGATGCCCGCCCATTCTCCGAGCGGTGAGTTGATTGCCAGGGAGATCATCGCGCTGGAACTGGGCGACGCTCCCCGCCGCAGGCCGGTCGTGGACGCCGGCACCCCGGGCGAGATGATCGAAGCCGAACTGCGCGAGGCAACGGGCGAGCCACGGCAAAAGGACGCAAGCCGGGCCGCGAGCAACGGCGAGGGGAACCGCGGGGCCACCCCGCGCGAAGTCATCGTGGGGCACTTGGCCTTGGGCGGCGAATTGGGCGGCGTCGCCTACCCGGTGCGCTCCCAAGCCTCCCCCGCCTCGCGCTTTCAGTTCAAGCGGCTGGTCAGCGACAACCACTCAACCGCGCTCTTCGAAGGCGTGGACAAGCTGCTGGACTGCCCCGTCGCCATCAAACTGAGCCACATCGCTCTCTCGGCGCCGGACTTTGACTTGTTGCGCGATCGCCTGCGCGTCATTGCCTCGATCAACCATCCAAACCTCACAAAGACCACATTTGTCGACCGCGAGGGAAACGTCGTAAGGGTCGTGACCGACTTTCACTCCGGCGGCAGCCTCGACTCGATGCTATCGCGGATGGAACAGATCGGCCTGCCCCTCATGCTGCGATTGGTCATGCAGATCGCCTCGGGGGTTCATGCCGCCCACAGCCATGGCGTGCTGCACGGAGACCTTCGAACCGGGAACGTCATGATCGGCCACGACCAGTTGATCAAGGTCTCGGATTTTGCCCTTCATCCATTCCCCGTCCGCCGCCTCAAGCCGGATGACTCCCGTGGGCGGGACATCCTCCAGCTCTTCCCACCCGACGACATCCAGATCGACATCAAGCGGTTCGCGGATCTGCTCGATCAACTCCTCAAGAGGACCGTCGTCTCCAGCGTTCTGGCCGGCAACTTCGAGACCGGAGACCCGCTGGAAGAACTTGCGGAGCTCGCCCGCCGCGCGCGCGAAGGCGCTTTTTCATCGCTCACGCCCATTCAGAGGATCCTGCAGCAGGTGATGGAAGGCATCCAGCCAATGGGGCGGAGCAACTAAGGCCTTCGAGAGACCTGGCCGTGCGCGTTTTTTCCCTCCACATCCACTCCGAACCAAACTTATGCTCGCCTTGCTTTTGGCCGGCATGAGTCGCCAACGCGTTCCGCGACGGAAGATCGGCCCGGCCAGACTAGACACCCAGAGTCCAACCATCCGTGGAAAACATCGAGCAGAACCGGGATTCATCGGAAGAACTCGTCAAGATTGGGAACCATCCGCCACTTGTTCGCGCCCTGATGGCCATGGGAACTCTGGCCCTGGGTTTGGCGGCAATGCTGGGCCTTGGACTGCTCTACGAGGAGCCCGAGGTATCGGATCCACCCGCCCCCATTTTGCGCGCCCCTGCCATTCAGGTCCATCCCGAGGACTTTCAAGTCACCCTGCGCGGTCTTGGCACCGCCCGCGCCCGGGTGATGCTGGACGTCCGCCCCGAAGTCGCCGGGCGTGTCGAATCATTGCATCCACGCCTCGAAACCGGGATGGTGGTCCCGAAGGGCGACATCCTGTTCGCCATCGAACAGGATGATTTCAAGGCGCGGCTGGCGGAAGCCGGGGCGGAGGTCCTTCGTCTGGAGGCCCAACTCGGCGGATTGAGACGCGAGGAGGAAAACGACCGCCGCCGCCTGGCAGTCCAAATCGAGCAACGCGACCTGGCCGAGAAGGAATTTCAGCGCATTTCAAGTCTTTTTCGTGACGGCGGGGCCGAGAGTCAGGCCCGCCTCGATCAAGCGCGGGGCAATGCGCTGCAGCGGGAGGATGCGGTCGTCGCGCTGGAGAACAGCCTCGCCTTGTACGAATCGCGAATCCAGATCGCAAATGCCCACTTGATGACCGCCAATGCACGCAAATCGACCGCCCAACGCGACCTCGACCGCACAACGGTTCGGGCGCCATTCGATGGCCGCATTGCGATGAAGAACCTCGAAGCGGGCCGGTATGTCGTCGCCGGACAGACCGTCCTGCAATTGGCAAACGATGCCGACCTTGAAATACCCATCTCCCTCGAAAGCGCGGAGGTCAGCCGCTGGCTCGATGTGCAAGCCAACCCCATGGACATTCATTGGTTCGGATCCATGGAGGACCATCTTGTCCGGGTTCGTTGGGTCGAGCAGCCCGAAGATCTCTCCTATGTGGGGACACTGGAACGCGTGGAAACCTATGATCCGCGGACGCGCACATTCGTCTTCATCGTCAAGGTCAACCGCGAGACGCAGTCCCA
>CAYTRP010000070.1:0-7245 GCA_964440195.1 uncultured Candidatus Sumerlaeota bacterium | reverse complement strand
TTCTGCGAAGTCGAGGTCCCCGGTCGTCTGGCCCAAGGGGTCTATGTGGTGCCGCGCGAGGCGGTGGATTCGCAGGGCAACCTGCTCGTAGTCCGCGACGGAAAGCTCAAGACCGTCCCCGTCGACATCGCCCGCAAGCAGGACAAGGTCGCCTTGATTCGGTCTGGACTGGAACCGGGCGAGACCGTGATCATCTCCCGGCCTCCAAACGTGCTCGACGGGACCACGGTCGAGGCCACGCTGGTGCCGTTCGAAGTGCGGGGAGGAACCTCCCTGTGAAGGCCCTCGTCGCGACCGTCATACGCCACGCGGTTTTTGCGAATCTTATCCTCGTTCTGCTCCTATTCGCCGGGTTGCTCGCGACGCTCGTCATGATTCGCGAGGTCATGCCCTCCTTCCTGGTGGAAACCATCCAGGTACAGGTCCCCTACCCCGGTGCCGGCCCGGAGGAGGTGGAGGAAGGCATCTGCCTCAAGATCGAGAATGCGATCGAGGGCATCCAGGGAATCAAGCGCTATACGACCATCGCCCGCGAGGGAATTGGCGTCGCCATGATCGATGTCCTCGAGGGCGAGGATGTCGGCCGGGTCAAGGATCGCGTCACCGACCAGATCAATGCCGTGCAGAATTGGCCGGATGACGCGGAGCGGCCCGTCGTCACCGAGTTTCAGATTCGGCGCGACACCCTGATTCTCGCCATCCATGGCAACGTGCCCGGGGAACAGCTCAGGGAGCTTGCACTGGACGTGAAGGACGAGCTTCTCGCCCTGCCGGAAGTCTCGGAAGTAGCGCTGGGGGGCGTGCGGGACTACGAGATCTCCATCGAGGTTTCCGAGCACACCCTGCGCAAGTACGGCATCGCGATGGATGACGTGGCGAATGCGGTGCGAGGCGCGAGCCTCAACCTTCCCGGTGGCCGGTTGCGCTCCACTTCCGAGGAAGTCAACATCCGCACCATGGGGCGCATGTACCGCGGGAATGAGTATGAGGACATCATTGTTGTCGCGCGGCCGGATGGCACGTCCATCAGGCTCGGCCAGATCGCAACCATTCGGGACGGCTTCGTCGAGGAGGAGGTTCAAACGCGCTTCAATGGCGAGCCTGCCGTCTCGATTGTGGTCATCGCGAATGACGAGGAGGATGCCCTGCGCATTGCGACCTCGGTTCGCGCGTACGTCCTTCGCAAGAACGGCGAGCTTCCCGCTGCGGTCCGGATCACCCCGTGGCTCGACACCAGCCGCTTCATCGTTGAGCGCGTCAATATGTTGGTGGGCAATGGCCTCATTGGACTCTTGCTGGTTTTCGTTCTGTTGTGGGCATTCCTGGATCTTCGGCTCGCATTCTGGATTGCCGTGGCCATCCCCGTGTCGATTGCCGGCGGGCTCTTCCTCATGTGGACACTGGGGCAAACGATCAACATGTTGAGCCTCTTTGCCCTGATCATGGTCCTGGGCATCATTGTCGATGACGCGATCATCGTGGGCGAGGCCATCTACGTCCATCGCAAGTCCGGCAAGCCCCCGGTGCAGGCCGCCATCGACGGAACCGCCGAGGTCGCATGGCCCGTCATTGCCGCCGTCCTGACGACCATCGTCGCTTTCGTTCCGCTCTTCTTTGTCCGGGGCATGATGGGCAAGTTCATCGCGGTCATTCCCGCCGTCGTGATCTGCTCCTTGGCCATCTCGCTCCTCGAAAGTCTTACGACGCTCCCGGTGCACCTGAGCGATCTGCCGGACATGAACCAGGCTGCGCGCGGCAGGCGCCGGGGACTTGGCCGGGTGGAGCCCGCCATCCGGCGCTTCTGCGCCCAGGGTCTTGAGTTCGCGATCGTGCGCCTCTATCGGCCCGCGTTGATTTTCCTGCTGGGCTGGCGCTATGCCACGATCGCCGCCACCTTCGGCATGCTGTTGGTCACGATGGGGCTCGTGCAGGGAGGATTCGTGAAGTACTTCCTCTTCCCAAAGATCGACACCAGTTTTGTCTCCGGTTCGGTCGAGTTCCCCGAAGGAACCCCGTTCGCCGTCACGCGCGAGGCGGTCCTGCGCCTGGAGGATGCCCTGGAGAGGACCAACGCCCACTACGCATCCAGGCTGGGAAGGCCACTTGTCGTCGCCAGCGAATCGACCATCGGGCAACGCATCGGATTCGATCAAGGCTTCTCCAATCGCCAAGGCTCCCACTGGGGAGGAATAAGGGCGGAACTCATGGATTCGGAGGAGCGCGGAATCCACTACCAGGAAATTGTCGACCATTGGCGGCGGGAGGTTGGAGCCATCCCCGGCGCGCTCTCCCTCGCCATCGATGGCCAGGCGGGTGGTCCTCCCGGAAAACCGATCGAGATCTGGATAATGGGGGACGACCTCGGGCAGATGCGCCTCGCATCCGAGGAGATCCAGCGATTCCTTCGAAACTTCACCGGCCTCTACCAGGTCGAGGATGACTTTCGGCCGGGCAAGCGCGAACTGCGCGCCAGCCTCAAGCCGGAGGCCAGGTCCATGGGCCTCACAACCCAGAACCTTGCCCGCCAGATTCGATATGGATTCTATGGCAACGAAGTCCTGCGAATTCAGCGCGGCCGCGATGAGGTGAAGGTCTGGGTCCGCTATCCCGAGTCCGGGCGGCAAACCGTCGCGGATGTGGACGCCATCCGGATCGCCACCCCCGACGGGCAACGCGTGCCACTCTCGTCGGTCGCCCATGTCACGCTCGACGATGGATACACGACCATCACCCGCAAGGACGGCAGGAGGCGCATCGCCGTCACCGCGGATGCAAACCTGAACCAGGCCAATCCGGGCGAAGTGCTTTCCCTGCTCCAGCGCGAATTACTGGCCGCCTTTCCGGAAAAGTATCCGGCCATTCTCGTGAGCCTGGAGGGGGAAAAGGCCGACAGCGCCGAGTCTTTTGCCAGCTTGTTTGTGGGATTCCCCCTCGCCATGCTGGCGATGTACGTCTTGATCGCCGCGATCTTCCAGTCCTACATCCAACCCGGCGTGATCCTCCTCACGGTCCCCCTCGGAATCATTGGCGCCGTGTGGGGTCACCTGCTCCTTGGACATGACCTCACCATGATGAGCATGTTCGGCATGGTCGCCCTTGCCGGGATCGTCGTGAACGACGCGATCATCCTCATTGATGGTTTCAATGATCGCATCGCCCACGGCGCGCCCTTTGCCCGTGCGCTCGTCGATGCCGGAACCCGGCGCTTCCGCCCCATCCTGCTGACTACACTGACGACAATGGGGGGCCTCGCCCCCCTGATCATGGAGTCCAGCATGCAGGCCCAGTTCCTCATCCCCATGGCCCTCACCATCGCCTTCGGGGTGGGGTTCTCGACAATCCTGACCCTGCTCTTCATTCCGTGCGTTCTGTTTGCCCTGAATGACGGGCGACTGCTTCTTGGCTATCTCCTTCACGGGGCATGGCCGACACGGGAACAGGTGGAACCCGCTTCGGAGCGGCGCGAGATCGCCGAGTCCACCGGCGCCACGTTCGAGCCCAAGACCGCGCCAGTCCATTGACCAATGCCGGTCCGCATCGGTCCGTGCTGTCCCATGCTTGTCCATGCCGGTCCGCATTGGCCCATTGACCTTCGCTCCATTTCTCTCGCCTCCCATGCCCGATTGAGCCATCAATCCAACAAGAGATGACCGGAGGAAGCATCTTGGCGGCGCGTCAGGATATTGTCCTTTCAACTCAAGCCAACCAGGCGCGGATCCGATTTGAGGGCTCCATCGCCCACGTCGAGTGGATTCCCCGTTGGTTGGCGACGACAATGGGGATCGACCAGCGTTTTCCCATCGCCCTGTCCCTCGACAATGCCGGGCGTCACCTGCTCGGACCTCTCGTGCAGGCCGCCACTCAAGTCGCTGACGCTCGCCGGGCCACCCAGCCCGAGGCCATCATCCGCCTGCTCTCCCGCGATGGGCTGGAGATTGCCGTCCTGGCCAGCGGGGACGTCGAGGCCACCGAAACCGGGGCGCGTGTCATCATGGAGATGCACGACGCCACGGACTTGATGCGTGAACGGCGCAAGTCCGCCGCCACGGGCCGTTTTCACGGCCTTGTTGGCGAATCCCTCCCCATGCTCGAAGTCTTTCACCGCATCGCCCTCTACGGGCCGCTGGACGCACCCGTGGTCATCACCGGGGAGACCGGAACCGGCAAGGAACTCGTCGCCCGGGCACTTCACGAGCGAAGCCCGCGCTCTGCCCAACCGTTCGTCCCGGTCAACTGCACGGCGCTGACCCCTGAACTCTTCGAGAGCGAGTTGTTCGGCCACGAGAAGGGATCCTTCACCGGTGCCTACCGCCAACATCGGGGGCGATTCGAGCGCGCCGACAAGGGCACCCTCTTCCTGGACGAGATCGGCGACATGCCGCCCATGACCCAGGCAAAGATGCTACGCGCCCTTGAGGAGGGAGTCATTGAGCGCGTCGGGTCGGAAGACCCCCGCGAGGTGGACGTCCGCGTGCTGGCCGCCACGAACGTCGCGCTGGAGCACGCCGTCGCCGCGCGGCGATTCAGGGCGGACTTGTACTATCGCATCAATGTCTTCCGCATCCACCTGCCCCCCCTGCGCGAACGCCGGGGGGATGTCCCGCTCCTCGTCGATCACTATCTCCAGATACTCAATCGCCGGTACCACCGGCACGTCGCGAGGGTGACCCCGGAAGCCCTCCGAATCCTCGAGGACTACGAGTGGCCGGGCAACATACGCGAATTGCGCAACGTCCTCGAGCGCCTCCACGTCGAGACCACCGGAGAAGCCATCGGGGCCAACGCCCTGGGCCGCTGGCTGGCCGAGCGCGATTTCCATCTGCCGGGCGAATGGAACGTTGACGATGTCTTTCGGCCCCGCCCCCCGATCGTTCCCCCTCGATTTGATGAGGGGCAGGGCGCTTGGCCCGCCACCTACCCAAGGCATGGGGCGGAACCCGCGCCCCTGCCGGCGGGACATTCCCCCCACGGGTGGAATCGGGAACTTCCGGTATCCGTGCCGCATGAGGAAGTCAAGGATGCCGGGTCGCTCCCGCCCGTCAAACTGTCGGAGGAGGCAATTCGACGCCGGTTTGAGGACAACAAGGGAAACCTTGCCCAAACCGCGCGTGACCTGGGCGTCCACAAGGCCACGCTCTACCGCCACCTCAAGCGTTTGGGACTCGATAGGGAAAGCCTCGAATCATCTGCCCACGACTGATGTCCCGAATCGTTGAGACTCAACCGCGGCGGCGGCGCGAAGCCCGGGGATCCGCTTCCCCAATGTAATCCTCGTCGAACGTGACGTTGAGACGTTGGAGAGAGTCGCGCTTGAAGGCCTCCAGGACCGTCTGCATCTTCACGGCCATGATGCCCCGTTCGAATTGGCTCACGACGGCGATGAACTCCGCGCGGTCCGGTTCGATGCGCTCCTTCAGATAGACAACCGCCGAGGAAAAGAGCCGGTCGGACGAGGGGATCTTGTTCTCCAGCAAAAAAGTGCTTCCCGCCTGCGAGCGAATGGCCCGCATCCCGAACTCCCGCTGCGCATCCGGCATGGTGACCAGGCCGGGGGGAGGAGCATTCAGGTCGAAGGGCTGGTCGACCGATTCGAACTTGTCAAGCAACCCCAAGGCCTCCGCGGCCTCCCGCAAGCTGGAGCCCGACTCGACGGCTGCCATCAGGCTTGTGGTCAGTTCGTTAATCCTCGACTGGGCACGATTGGCCTTCAGGTCGCTGGTCGCCCGGGTCCTCGCCTCCTCGAACGCCTGCGGGCGCTCGGGAAGCACCGCTTCAACCTGAAGGGATACCAGAGTCGGCGGATTGCCAGAGGTCCGCATCACGGGAGAAATCTCCGCCACTTCCAGGCCGCCGATCAACTCCCGGTGCGCGAAGAGGCTGCCGATGCCGGGGAGAGTGTAGTTCTGCGAGTCCACCGGTGCCAGCACCTGCACTTCCTTGCCCAAGGCGGACGCCACGGAATCCAGACTGCTGCTCTGGGCAACCGCCTCGCGGAACCGGGGCTCCATCTCGTCGATTGCCGCCACCTGGAGATCGCGGCGTTGCACGACGCGCTCGCTCCGGATCTCGCGGCGAATCAACTCCCGGACTTCCTCCAGCGGACGCTTCCCGCCCTCATGCAGGGCCTCCACGCGCACGAGGGCAAAGCCCCCGTTCACCGGGACAATGACGGCGGGGTCGCCCGCGTTGAGGCTCTGCACGGCCGTCAGCCACTCCGTGCCGTACTCGGAATGCCACACGCCCTGGTTCGTCGCCGAGAGGCGCTCCGGCAGCAGGCCGCCGCCAAGGCTTGGTTCCACATACTCCTCGGCGGAATCGTTCGAGAACCGGATGTTGTGGATGTCATCGCTCGCTTCGTTTGCCAGGGTGGCAAAATCCTCCCCGGCCGAGAGGCGCGCGGAGAGGGCTTCCAGGGAGGCGCGCGCCGCTTCCGGCCCGCCATTGCTGTTGGAGATGACGATCTGGCGAATCTCAAGCCCGGAGGGATTCGCGAAACGAATGTCCTCCGCGATGTCGATCGCATCGTAGGCCTGCTGGATCTCCTCGTCCGTCGGCTCCACGGGCAAGTCCACGTCGGGGGGCGCAAACGCGACGAACCGGTAAACCCGCTGCTCCGGCTGCACATAGCGCTCGGCGTTTTCCTCGAACCACGCGGTGACTTCCTCGTCGCTGACCTCGATGCCGTTCTCCAGCTCGAAGACCTGCAAGTTGACGTAGTCGATGGAAACCTTCGAGTTGGTCATCGAGTATTCCTGCCACAACTCCGGCAGGCTGACGCGCGCCGAGTTCGTGAGAATCTCCGCCGCCCGCTGGGTGCGCAGGGCACGGGCCTGCTCGGCAAAGAAGTCCACCTCGCGCTGGCGCCGCTGCGCCAGGATTTGCCGCAGGACATCGCTCGTGATCCCCTGGTTGCGAAGATTCTCGGAGACCTGCGCGGGCGTCACCACGATCTCGTAGCGGTCCGCAAGCTCGTCGATGGTCAGGATCCCCGCCGCGAATTCCGCCAGCTCGCGATTCGAGATCCCGTTGTTGATCATCACAAACGTGCGCTGGTCGACCGGTTGCTGGAACTGGGCTTGATAGAGGGTGGCCAGGCGGCGCGCGACCTGCTCGCGCATGTCGCGCATCTGCGATCCCATCACCTGTCGTTCCCCGTTGGACGTCTGGACGGTGACCACGGGCCGATCCACCATCATGCCGCCGCCGGAGGAAGGATCTCCGCCGAAGCCGTAGAAGAGAACAAAC
>CAYTRP010000069.1:4588-11530 GCA_964440195.1 uncultured Candidatus Sumerlaeota bacterium | reverse complement strand
GACTTAACGGGCCGAGAGGCTGAGAGCGCCCTGTGCGCGCACGGCTCTGCGTGGGAATCGCCTCGACCGCGAGTTTGTGCCGCGAATGGGCGGGAAGAGAGGCGGAAAACGTGGTGACCCACGATTCGGGAAATCGGCCCCGGATCGCGATCCCGTGCCCTTGTGATAGGCGAAATTGGGCCGATATCACGCTTGACGCGCCCCGGCGGATTCCGGTGATCTCACGGCCCTTCGGGGCCGACGTAGCTCAGCCGGTAGAGCAGCTGATTCGTAATCAGCAGGTCCGCGGTTCGAATCCGCGCGTCGGCTCCACTTTCTTCCAACAGGTTTCCGGAAGCTTCCCGTGCCCAAGGTCGCGGACCTTGGAGGGAGGTCTCTTTTTCCCTCGCCCATCCCCAGGGAATGCGCTGTTGGTTGGGAATCCGCATTCAGGAGAACCTCGCATGCCGACGGGCGATTCCCCCACGCAGGCAGTTCAACTCGCCCGGAACCGGGCGGACGAAGAGTATTGGCGGGACAACAAGCGCCTGATCGTGGCGCTGCTGGCTGCCTGGGCGTTCGTCTCGCTGGGATGCAGCGTGCTGTTTGTCGAATGGCTGAACAGGTTCACCATCGGCCAGATCCCTCTTGGGTTCTGGATGGGCCAGCAGGGGGCGATCTACGTCTTCATTCTCCTGATCGCGATCTACGTCTGGGTGATGAAGCGGCTGGACGCACGCCATGAATCGCGGCTGCGCCAGATCGCCGGGGGGGATGGCGCATGAGCGCGGAAGCCTGGACGTTTGTCCTCGTGACACTGACATTCATGGCGTATATCGGGATCGGGTGGTGGGCCCGCGTGCGCGAGAGCAGTGGTTTCTTCGTCGCGGGGCGTGGCGTGCCAGCGGCGGCCAACGGAATGGCGACGGCGGCGGATTGGATGTCCGCCGCGTCATTCATCTCGATGGCGGGGATGATCTCGCTGCTGGGATCCGATGGGAGCGTTTATCTGCTCGGCTGGACCGGCGGCTATGTGCTGCTGGCGCTGCTACTGGCGCCCTACCTGCGCAAGTTTGGCAAGTACACGGTGCCGGATTTCGTCGGCGATCGTTACTACTCCTCGACTGCGCGCGTGGTGGCAGTGATCTGCGCGATCTTTATCTCCACAACGTATGTCGCCGGACAGATGCGCGGCGTGGGAATCGTCTTCAGCCGATTTCTGGAGGTCAAAGTCGAGACCGGCGTCGTGATCGGCATGATCATGGTCGGCTTTTTCTCGGTGCTGGGCGGCATGAAGGGCATCACGTGGACCCAGGTCCTGCAATACGTCGTGCTGATCGTCGCGTACCTGATCCCTTCCATTGCCCTGGCAAACATGATCACGGGCAACCCGGTCCCCCAGCTTGCATTTCCGATGAGCGACATCGCGGCGCGTCTGAATGGCATCCATGAGGAACTGGGCTTTGCCTCCTACACCGAGCCCTTCACGAACATGAGCCGGTTGAATGTCTTTTGCCTGATGCTCGCCTTGATGGTGGGCACGGCGGGGCTGCCTCACGTGATCGTGCGCTTCTACACGACCACGGATGTGGCGTCGGCGCGCGCCACGGGCCTGTGGGCGCTGCTGTTCATCGCGATTCTCTACACGACGGCGCCGGCG
The DNA here is from genome assembly GCA_964440195.1 of uncultured Candidatus Sumerlaeota bacterium. GTDB lineage: Bacteria > Sumerlaeota > Sumerlaeia > SLMS01 > JAHLLQ01 > CAYTRP01. Next base: position 9,891 of record CAYTRP010000069.1, on the reverse strand, counting down.
CTCGCGCTGTTTGCCCGCTACAACCTCCTGCAGACCCTCAACGATGTCCCCGTCGAGCAGGCCCAGTCCCTGGAGTGGGTGAACAAGTGGGAGACAACCGGCCTGCTGACCATCAACGACATCAATGGCGACGGAATCCTCCAGTGGTCGCCCGACAAGGCCACGAACGAGGTGGTTGTGAACAACGACATCATCGTGCTGGCCTCGCCGGAGGTTGCCAACCTGGCCCCGTGGGTCGTCGCGTTGGTGGCGGCGGGCGCGTTGGCCGCGGCGCTTTCGACGGCCTCGGGCCTGCTGCTCGTCTTGTCCAGTTCCATCGCCCACGACGTCTATTACCGCATGATCAACCCCAACGCGAGCGAGACGCGCCGCGTGCTCGTGGGGCGCATCATGGTGTTGGTGGGAGTGGTGGTGGCCGGGTATTTTGGGATCAATCCGCCGGGTTTCGTGGCGCAGGTGGTGGCGTTGGCCTTTGGATTGGCGGCGGCCAGCTTCTTCCCGGTGATCCTGTTGGGGATCTTCGACCGGCGCACGAACCGCGAGGGGGCAATCGCGGGGATGCTGGTGGGCCTCCTGTTTACCCTTGGCTATATTATTGGAATCAAGAGGTTTGAGATGTCGCCTTGGCTGTTCGGGATTTCCGCCGAGGGCATCGGCGCGGTGGGCATGTTGCTGAACTTTGCCACCTGCCTGGTCGTGTCGCGCCTGACACCTCCCCCGCCACAGGAGATTCAGGACATGGTGGCCTCGATCCGCCTGCCGGAGGGCGCGACGGGACCGACGGTGCTGGACGAAGCGACGCCGTGACCCGTTGAAGCGGCCGGCGGACCGTCATGAACCTCGAAAGGAAGGATAAAAATCGTGAGAGTAGTCGAGGAATAAGGAGTCAGGAATCAGGAATCAGGAGTCGGGAGTCGTCATTGCGGACTCACTCCTTGATGGCATTGATAATGGCATTCATTTCGGCATCGATCTGGTCCTCGGTGACCCCGGAAGCGAACTCCGCCATCAGCCAGGCGATGGCCTCCGCATTCCGCATTTCCAGATGAACGAAGGTGCTGCCGGTCAAAACGACTGTCCTGTACTCCTTTATTGTCCATTCTCCTTTCCGAATCTCCTCCGATTCCGTGAAACGCGGATCACCGCCCGGAACTTCATCGGCGATACGTCGAAGCATGAAACTATAGGTATTTCCGGTCGCCACCGTTGCGACCAACACATTGCCATCAATCCCCTTGTGGAACTGCATCCCCAAGCCTCTCTCCCAAGTGGCGAGCTGCCGATTCGAGAAATCCGGTGGGTACGCAATGCGAAGCCCAATGGCGACTATCTGAGGGCCAAAAAATGTGCCGATCAGGACACCGCCCAGTATGCCCAAAACCGTCATGATGAGAAATCTTGGACGCATGGCATTCTACCCTTGCTGTTCGAACTCCGTGGAAGAGGTGGATTCCTGAATCCTGACTCCCTCTTCATCCTTCATAATTCATCCTTCCCTATATCGTCCTCTCATACTCCCCCATCTCCAACTTCCACACCCGCACGCCGCAATACCGTGGCCCCTCCGGGCAAATCGGTTTCGCGCCCGCGCGGCTTCGGGCACCGCATGGCGGCAGCAGGAACCGGCCCAGCTTCGGATGCACCTCGCGAATCTGCATCGCCTCGTCCAACGACGCGCGCCAGATTTCCTCCTGTGCGTTGTAGCACAACCGCATCTCGTGCTTGTGGCGCAGGTTGAGCAGGTCGCCGCTCTCCGTGAAGCGCACGGCCACCGCGTTCGGCAGCAGATAGCCGCGCCATTCCGGTTCCACACCGAGCGCGCGCAGCCGTTCGATCCCTTCCCATGTTCGTGCCATCGTCTCGTTGTAAACGCGCAACGCCTCCGGCTCCATCTCCACGAGGCCCGGCGTGATGACGTCCGGTTCCGCGTCCACATGGGCGGCGAGGATCGGGCGCGTGGCGGGGGTCATGCGGTGGCGTTGGTCCTGGCTGTCCCCCGCGTGGCTCAACTTCTTGCGGAATGTGTAGTGCGCGTGGTGCATGGCGCGGGCGAGCTTGCTGGTGGTGGTCAGGTTGAGCGATTCGCCGAGCAGCGCATTCTTCGCCGGGTCCATCGCGAGGCCGATGGCCATCTCGTCGTCCATCGCGCCGCGCGTCAGGCCGAGAACCTCGCGCACGCTGGACGCGACCAGTTCCTCCGCGTGGGACGTCCACGAGACCAGCTTCGCCCAACGCCCTCCGAGGTCCGCGTCGAACTCCGCGCGAAACGCGGCGGCGTGGCGTCCCTCCAAAATCTCCGGCGAAGCGCCGAGGATCGCCGCCTCCGGGAACGCGCCACTCTCCAGCGGCTCCTGCAACGTCATCTCGTATTCGGGATCAAGCTCCAACACCCGCCGCACCATCTCCCCCACCACGAAGCGCGTTTCCGCCGGGGTGTCCGCCTGTTGCGCCGCGCGCCAATAGCGGAACAGCGTCACGCCCGACACCGTGTGGTACAAATACGCCGTCGTGCCGACGGGGAGCACATACCGCGCGATTTCCTGCGACTTGCGCTTGATGGTCCCCTTGTGCTTTTTCTCGAAGCGCTCGCTGCGGTTGAAGCGCTGGTAAAACTCCGACTCCACCGGCCCGGCGAGCAACTCCACCAACCGCTGGTACGCCGCGAACTGCATCTCCGCCGTCTCGCGGAACGCGGCCAGCGCCCGCTCCTCCAGACGCGGCACCGCCATCGTGTCCGGCTTCACGGCGACGTAGCGCTGCGAGACCTGCTCGCTGTTGTAGAAGGGATGGGAGTGGAGGAAGGACCAGATGAAGTGGCGCGAGACGTTTTCGAGAGCGAACTGGAAATGGGCATGCTGAAACGTGGTGTGATGCCCCGCCTCGTAGATGGACCGGGCCAGTTCGACGTACTTTTCCGGCTCGCCGACGGCTTCATCCTCCACGATTCCCTTGGACGAATAGCAGGTCTTCGCGGTGGCCACCACGTTCTTGAACGGCGTCGTGAAAGCCTTGGTCAGCCGCACCACCGGGTTCCGGGAGACAAACGGCGAATCCATCCGCATTCCACCTTCCAAGGGATTATTCCTCTTCCCTCACACGCGTTCCGTTTGAGAAAAGCCCGCTCACCGTGGAGAGCAATCCCGAACGGAGCCAACCCATGAACCGATTTGCCCTCGTCTGCCTGACTCTTCTCGTCCTGCTCGCCGCCCAACTCCCCGGGAATTCCATCGCCATGACCCACCCCACCAGCCACGCCGAGATGATTGCCCTACTGGAAGATCTCGCCGCCCGGCACCCCCACGTGACCGTCACCGAGGAAGGCCGCAGCGTCGAAGGCAAGCCGCTCCTGCTCGTCCGCATCAACCCCGGCGGCGACCCGGACCCCTGGCGCATCCTGCTCATCGGAGCCCAGCACGGCGACGAACCGGCGGGCAAGGACGCCATCCTTCTCCTGATACGGGAAATCGCGGGAAATCCCGGCCTGCTCCCACCCGGGACGGAACTCCTCGCGCTCCCCATGATCAACCCCGACGGCAACGACCGCGACGAGCGCCGCAACGCCACCGGCCGCGACCTCAACCGCGATCATGTCCTCATCACCGAGCCGGAGACCCTGGCCGCGCACCGCGTCGTGCAGCGCGAACTCCCACACGTCATCGTCGATTGCCACGAATACGGGCGCGATTCCGGGCGCTACACGTCCCTCGGGTGGGTGCGCCGCGCGGACATCATGATGGGCGCCATGAACAGCCCGCACTTCAGCGAGCCCCTCGTGGCCGCCGCCAACGACTGGGTGAGCGGCGCGGAAGCGGCCTTCGCGGGCACCGGTGTCACCTATCGCGAGTACTACGTTGGCGGCCCGCCCCCCACCACCGAGCAACGCCCCAGCACCATGACCGCCAACGACGCCCGCAACGGCCTTGGCGGCTATGGCGGGCTTTCCTTCATCATCGAATCCGCCCGGTACACGACGATCCGCGAACGCAACAGCGACTTCGCCGACCGCCTGAATGCCTACCGCCCGTTGCTCACCTACCTCGTCACCCGCACGGAGGACCGGGAACACCTGCGCCAACTGATTGCCGCCGAGCGCGAGGCGGCGGCGCCCGCGCTGCCCCCGGCCCATTACTTCTGGGGGAACGCGGAAATGCGCGTCACCGGCGAACTCGTCCGCGACGCGAAAACCGGCGCCGACATCGTTGTCCCCACTCCGAATTTCCAGCACGACCGCATCGTCAAGCGCACCGTGCCCCGCCCCTCCGCCTACGCCATTCCGGCGGAGCACGCGGAACTCTTCCGCCCGCTGCTCGAAAAGCACGCCCTCCCCTTCACGGCCCTGACCGAGCCTCTCGCCACGGAGGCGGAAGCGGCCCGCCGGAACCCGAATCACCCCGGCCTTGAGTTCTCCGACACGACCGCGACCTCCTGGGCCATCGAGCTTCAGCCCCCAACCCGGGTGACCCTGCCCTCCGGTTCCCTCATCGTTCCGGCCACGACGGGCGCCAACGGACGCAAAGCCGCATTGATCCTCGAACCGGCCCTCGTGGAAGGTCTTTACGAGGCCGAACCCTTTGGTGGTCTCGAAGATTCGGAAGGCAACCTCCCCGTTCTGCGGCTCCCGTGACGACCCTTCAGCTTTTCCTTCTCCTCGCACTCCCCTGCCTGACAGCCCTCCGGCTGGGTGGCATTTTCTTTGGGCACGCGGAGCCATGGAGGCGGCGCTTCGCGGTCATCTGCCTTGTCGTCCCGGTCGTTTACTTTCCGGTGCTGGTCCTCTCGACGCCGCGACTGCTGACGCCCTGGCCGGTTATCCTTCTGCATGCGGTCATCCTTCTGGGGGCGCTGCTGATTCGCAAACCGCATCGCGACGAGACCGAATCGATCAAGGAGGAGGAGACCGCCAGACTCTCCATCGGGACGCGCCTTGCAGCCCTCATCGTCAGCGTGCCCCTTGTCCTTGTGATGGTCAAGCATGTGGATCGCTTGTTTGCGCGGGGATCCCTTTTCTTCTCCGACGATTTTGCCTATCATGGGTTCGCGGTGTCGGGTTGGTTTCAGAGCAATAGCCTGGAGCATCCGCTGGTCACCTTTGCCCATTACTATCCCTACAACCCGCACATTCTGTCGTTTCACGCGTCGTTGGTGTCGCCGGATCATCAATGGGTGTGGATCGCGAGCCTTTACTGGCTGTTCATGGTTGTGTCCGCCTTTCTGACATTGGGGCGGCTGACGGGAGGAAGGGCGCTCGTGCCCTTTGCGGCGGCGGGTGCCCTCTTCGCAGCTTCGGGAACCGTGGCGTGGGT
>CAYTRP010000069.1:0-4578 GCA_964440195.1 uncultured Candidatus Sumerlaeota bacterium | reverse complement strand
GGTGGCGGAGAAGCATTCGCCGACGGATCTCGCGGGGGCCGCCGCATTGCTGGCGGCCTTTGCGATGGGAATGCCGCGCGTTCGCGCGCCTCGCCACGAGCGTTTGGCGGCGGTGCTGCTTTCCGGCATCCTCGCGGGGTTCGCGGTTGGCTCCAAGGTCACCAACGTCGTTCCTGTCACCGTGCTTTTCGTGGCGACATTCTTCCTCCAGGCGGGCACCAGCGCTCCCCGCCAATGGATTGACGCGGCGAGGGGAACCATCCTCTTCGCCCTCGGGGCGCTTTCGACGGCATTTTACTGGTACCTGCGCAACATCGTGTTGTCTGGAAACCCGTTCTTTCCGATCCGTATCTTTGGGTACAAAGGCCCCGTTCCCAAGGACCGTCTGGAGCCGACGATTCTCTGGACGTATCTGAAGGAGACCCCGCTCGACCCGAATCTTTGGGGAGCGATTTTTCGCGGGCTCCTCGGCTGGCCGATGGTGCTCGGGTTGCTGGCGTTCTTCGGCCTGATCGCAGGAGGGGTGCTGCTGTTGTTCGTCGTGCTGCGCGCCGCGACGAGGAGGTCCATCGGTCCCCTCGCGACGCCACTGCCGTGGCTGACCGCGGCCGGATTGGCGATGCTTGCCGTTCACTTCAAGGCACCGTTCTCGGGCAGCACCCTGGGCGGGCTTGTCATCGATCCCTACGCGCGCTACATCATGTTCGTCTTCGCGGTGGGGCTCGTGGCCGCGGCGTGGACTCTGGGCAACGTCGCGCGCTCGGGCATCGCGCAGGCCATCATCGCGCTCGTCACGCTCATTCTCGTTCCCCTCTTGTGGGGATGGTATCGCGAGAACGTCGCGGAATTGCCCGCCATCGTGCTTTCGATCCTGTTTGTCGTGGTCCTGCTGTCGCCCCTGATGCCGTGGTCGCCAGCCGAAGCCCCAAAGCCCGCCCGGCGCTCGTGCCTCTCGCGATTGGTCATCCCGCTTGCGCTGATGGCTCTGCTGGTTGGAATTGTCATCCGGCCCCTCTACGTTCCCGGGCCGCACCCGATGGTGGATCCGCATCCGCACGTCGTGCCCTTTGAACCCACGCGCCTGGCCATCGACGCACTGCCTCCGGGAAGCCGCATCGCGCAGCTTTCCTCGCGCCTGTGGGAACACTGGGCACTCTACGGAATGCGCAGCCAGCATCATCCCGTGTTCCTTCACAAGAACGGCTGGCCGCTGATGGACCTCCATGTCGCCTTTCAACTCAACCACACCGGCGGCGGCCATCTTCATCCGCGCTTTGGCGTGACCGAACCGGTGATGCCCGAACGCCCGGAACTTCTCGGGATGAACCTCAAGGCCGCGCGGCTGGACTACCTCGTCTTCAGCGGATTTTCATTCACGGACGAGCCCGTATGGCCACCGCATTACGCGCTCTTCAAGGAACTCCCCGGCTGGCAGCTCATCTGGACCGATGGTTATTCGGAGATCTACGCGCCCGAGGGAAAACACCCCCCCGGCACCATTCTGGACGCGCCACATAATCTGTTGAAGGGCCAAGACCCAACACGGACAAACACGGACGCACCACGGACCGGCACAGCCGACTCCCGAGAATCCCCAACTCCCGAATCCTGACTCCCGAATCCTCCTCCCCAAATCCCAATTCCCAGATCCCAATTCCCTCCCCCATGTCCGAAGCCTACCTCGCCTCTCTCAAGCGCCCCTCCCGCAATTGCCTCCTGTGCGGCGTCAGCCTCCCCGAATTGGAGCGGCATCCGACAATCCTGAACCTCGACGAGAAGGAGCAGGCGATCCGCCAGGACATTTGCCCCCGATGCTGGGGCGACATGGGCAAGCCGGAGTACTTCGGCTACTGGATCACTCACCGCTTCCAGGAGGGTCCCAGCCCCGAGCAGCGCCGCCTTGCCAAGGCCGAGCGCAATGAGGCGCTCTGGGCGTTGTTCAACGCCCTCTACACGCGCGAGGAAACGGAACTCGGGCCTCAGATCTTCCTGCTCGCGCACCTGCTCATGCGGGCGCGTATCCTGCAATACACGGGACAGAACGAAGAGGGTCTCCTGACCTTCCTGCATCCCAAGACGCAGGAAGCCTATCAGGTCCGCGATATTCCCCTCGGCGAAGTCCCCTTCCATGAACTGCACGAGTCGCTGGAGAAGCAGCTTGGCGAGTACGCTCCCCCACCAAGGGATTCGTCGCCTTCAGGGGAGTGAGGGCAGGGATCGTGTCGCGTATGTGGTCACCTGCTCGCGATGTCCTGGCGCGCAAGGCACGCCTTCGCCCCGGATCAGTTGAGCACGATGCGGTGACGGTTCTTGTCAACGATGACCGGGCCAATACCACTGACCCGCTGAAGCTCATCGACACTGCGGAATGGCCCCCGGCGCGCGCGGTCCTCGACAATGCGGCGCGAGAGAGCAGGTCCAATGCCATGGAGATCCTGAAGCTCCGTTTCACTCTCAAAGTTGATCCGCACGGGGCGGGTTTCGGGATCGCTGATGGGAGCCCGGGGGGCAGCCCCGCCGGACTGCGGCGCGGCGATGCCCGAGGCGAAACTGGCAATCCCGGTGGCGGGGGTCGTGCTCCATGGATTCGCGACCGTTGATTCGGGCGGGGTCGAGGAAGCCACTGAACCCTCGCTCACCGGCGAGCCACTCGCCATCACCGAGGAGCGCAAGCGCTCGAGAGTCTTCTCGCCGATCCCCGGAACCCGCGTCAGGTCTTCCACCCGGACGAACGGACCGTTCTCATGGCGCCATGCCACGATGCTCGCGGCCTTGACGGGACCGATGCCGGGCAATTCCTCCAGCAACGACGCCGACGCCGTGTTGATGTCGACGCGTCCTCGGATGACCGAATCCGACAATCTGGGCGCGGTCGCTTGCTCGAGATGCAACTGACCGGGGGGATGCTCGACGGCACTGCCGGTGATCGCCGGCTCGAAGCGAGGCTGCTGCATCCACGCGCGCAACCCGGCCCCGCCCGCCAGAAGCAACAACAGCCCAACTCCAATCGCATGCTCGCGACGCGTGAGACCGCGAAACATGACGGTTCCTCCGGCACAAGACTTTCCATTCGCAAATCAACAATGCCATTTGCATCGGATTGTCGGCAGGGTGGTCAAGCGGGAGATGGAGGAAAAGAAGAACGTCCCTTGCATGGAAATTGACTTTGGCTGGGCCTGCAGGACGATCCATTGAGGCCGATGCCCAGCGCACCGGGGAACATATCGCCTGAACAACCGGCGATGGAATCGATGTTCAGGGCCTTTTCATTGGCTTGCAAAACCCTTCCGTCAGGCGGAAACAGCGGAATCCACTTGGGCCAGTACGATTGATTCGCGGGTCAGGCGGGGAACCGCGTCCTCTGGGAGAATATCGGACCCGAGGAGATGACGAAGGGAGAGCACGGGATCGAGAAACTCGCCCTCGCGCAGCGAAACCAGCATGCGGAAGATCGGGAGCCCAGGTTCAAGTCCGGCCTCCATCGCGACCTGACGGACGCCGGACTTGATGTCGCGCGTCTTGACTTTGGTGCCACGGGAGATCTGGACGATCAAGCTCTCCGATCCCGCAAACCGGCGAAGCCGCTCCTCCGCTCTCGACTCGTCGATGTGGTCGGGGGCGACCAGTTCGACGCGATAGACCGCTTCCTCCGCAAGCGCCGAGATGGCCCTGCCATGCAGCGGCACTTCCTCCGCATCCATGAAGCAAAGTCCCGGCGAATTGATGAGGGCCAGCTTGGCCAAGGCATTTTGCGGGTCTTCCCAGCGGCACAACTGCACCTCGAACAATTCGCGCTCGCCGGCCACGCCAACGCTGAGCGAGGGACCGAAGTGCAGGCGCGGGCGCGGATTGAAGCCCTCGGTGTAGCTGACCGGGAGCCCCGAGCGCAGCACGGCCATCTCGACGAGCTTGATCAGGTCGAGGTGCGCAAGCCAGCGCAGGTCGCCCGACTTGGTGAAGGCGAAGCGGATGCGCTGGACGGCCTGGTTTTCCGGGACATCCTTGAGCGGCTGCACTTGCTGCAACTTCTGGATCTCCGTGGCTGCCTGCGTGTCCGGCTCGTCGGGTCCCTGGGCGTCGTTGCGGACGCCCGCCTCGCCAACGAGGGTCATCTCATCGACCTGGCCCAGCGCCTCGTTGTCCAGGGCGATCTCGCGAGCGAGAATCGACTCGTGCCTGGCCAGGATGTTGCGGACCTTCGAATCGCACACGTCGCATTTCACGCAGCGGACGAGCGCGCAGTCCGGCGTCTCGGCTTCCCGATGGGACTTGTCGAGTTCGCGCAGCAGGAACGGTTTGCCGAGAGAGGGATCGAGGTGATCCCACGGAAGCATCTCGCCCCGGCCGCGTTCGCGGTTGGCGTAGAAGGTGGGATCGATGCCGGCATCCACGCAGGCGAGCATCCACGCCTCGAAGCTGAACCCCTCGTCCCACGAGTCGAACTTGGCGCCGCGCTGCCATGCGCGATGCACGACGGCGGCGACCCGGCGATCGGCGCGGGCAAGGACGCCCTCGACAAAGGAGCCCCGGAAGTTGTGCGCGCGAACCTGCCCGAACTTGCCGCGGGCGCGGCTGCGG
>CAYTRP010000068.1:0-11760 GCA_964440195.1 uncultured Candidatus Sumerlaeota bacterium | reverse complement strand
GGTCGCCGAACGCATCGACCACCAACAGGCGGCCATCTTCGAGGCGCATCTGATGATGCTCGAGGATCCAAACCTCGTTGACCGCACCATCAGGCACATCCGCACCGAGAAGCGAAACGCCGAGTCCACCTTCTGGGAAGTCGCCAGCGAGATCGGCGAGCAAATGAAGGCCATCGGCGACTCCTACTTCTCCGAGCGCAACCATGACCTTTACGATGTCGCCCGGCGCGTCATCAAGTTCCTGCGCGAGCTCAACGCCGCCACCCGCCCGGCGGTCCCCCATGCGAACTGCATCGTCGTGGCCAATAGCATCGGACCCGCCGAGACGGCCGCAATGGCGCGCGAAAAGGTCCTCGGCTTCTGCACCAATGCCGGAGGCGCCACGAGCCACATGGCCATCATGGCCAAGGCCCTCTCGCTTCCCGCCGTCACGGGACTCGAGTACGTCACGCACTATGTGCGTTCCGGCGACATGCTGATTCTCGATGGGTCGGAAGGAAAGCTCATCCTTCACCCCACCGCGGAGCAGGTTGAATTCTACCGCCGCCGCCTCGATGAATTGCGCACGCAGCGCCAGGCGCTTGCGGAACTGCGCCACCTGCCCGCGGTCACCACGGACGGCACCCACATCGGCCTCGCCGCGAACCTCGAGTTCCCGATCGAGATGGACGCCGTCGAGGAAAACGGCGCAGAGGGAATCGGGCTCTTCCGCACCGAGTTCCTCTACATGGATGAAGAGCACATCCACGACTGGGACTATCATGTCGGGCAGTATCGCCTTGTCCTGTCCCGGATGCCTGGCAAGCAGGTCATCATGCGCACGCTCGACATCGGGGGCGACAAGCTCCCACACGGCGAGTTCCCCATCGCCGAGGAGAATCCGTTCCTCGGGCTCAGGGCCGTCCGCCTTTGCCTTCATCGTCGCGACCTCTTCCGCGCGCAGTTCAAGGCCATGCTGACTGCCGCCGGCGGACGCGAGTTGGCCATCATGATCCCCATGGTCAGCAGCCTCGACGAAGTGCGCGAGTCGCGCTCGCTGCTGGAGGAGTGCCGCCATGAGCTTCATGCCAACCGGATACCGCTGCCGACGGCGATACGGCTCGGGGTGATGATTGAAATCCCCTCCGCCGCGCTCCTGGCACGCGAATTCGCCGAGGAGGTGGACTTCCTCTCCATCGGGACGAACGATCTTATCCAGTACACCCTCGCCGTGGACCGCGTGAATCGCGCCGTGGCGCCGCTGTATCGAGCCACACACCCCGCTGTCCTGCGCCTCATCCATCTGGTCGCCGAGGCCGGTCGCCAAACCGGCAAGCCCGTCAGTGTCTGCGGCGAAATGGCCTCCGTCCCCCGGCTCGCGCTACTCCTCGTTGGATTGGGGATTCGTCACCTGAGCATGGGTCCCGCCTCCATCGGACGGGTCAAGAAACTGATACGCGGAGTTTCCCTCGCCGGGATCGAGGCGATCGCGAAGGACACCCTCGCCTGTCGAACCGCCGATGAGGTCGACGCCATTCTTCGCTCGGGATTGAAGGCAGCCTTCGCAAATACCGAGACCAAGGCGACCGCCAATGATCGATGATCGCCGCCGCGAAACATGTGACACCCCTCGATGCCTTCCCGATTCCACACTTCCCCGTTCTTGAAACCTGCTCCAAGGAGAACCCCGGAATGACCGTCAAGACACTCATGACTCCCGCGCTCGACAAAGCCTTGATGGCCTCCGCTGCCACGCCGGAATTCAAGCAGGCCGTCGTCGCCTACACCGAAGGCAAGACCGCCACGACACTCATCCAGTCGAATGCGGGCGCCCCACCGGTCAAGGTCCTGCGCGTCATCACCAAGCTCCTCGTGCAATACCCGGATGCGCCCATCGAAGCCGTTCAGGTCGAAGGCACGTCCGGTTGCTCCGATTTTCGCGGCACCCTCACGGTGCGCGGAGGATCGGCATCAACCATCCGGTTTGCATGGGACTGCGCATGGAAGGCCGATCAAGCCGGCTACAAGACGTTCTGGGGCGAGCCGGACCAGCAAAAAGCCGCCGCCGAGTTCGGCTACGACTGCTTCGAGATTTTCGAACCTGCCGGTTGACGACGTCGAGAATCAAAAGTCCTTCAGCGGCGTGCTCGCGCTCGCATACAGCCGCTTCTCCATCCGGCCCGCGAGGAAGCTCATCCGCCCCGCGATCGTCGCCAGCCGGAACGCCGTCGCCATCGCCACCGGATCATTGGCCGCCGCGATCGCCGTGTTCACCAGCAGGCCATCCACGCCCAGCTCCATCGCCACGGCGCAATCCGATGCGCACCCGACTCCCGCATCGACGATGATCGGCACCGTCGCGAACTCCTTGATGATGCGGATATTCGTGGGGTTCAGGACACCGCGGCCGCTCCCGATCGGAGAGCCCAGGGGCATCACCGCCGCCGCTCCCGCCTCCTCCAGCCGCTTGCACAGGATGATGTCGTCCGAGCAGTAGGCCATGCACGTGAAGCCCATCCCCGTCAGGATCTCGGTCGCCTTCAGCGTTCCCACCGGACACGGCATGAGCGTCTTCGGGTCGCCAATCACTTCCACCTTGATCAAGTCGCCCAGCTCCAGTTCCCGGACAAGCCGGCCCACCTGCACCGCCTCCTCCACGCTATAGCAGCCCGCCGTGTTCGGCAGCAACGTGATGCGATCAAGGTCGATGTGATTCAGGATGTTGTTCTTTGGGTTCTTGAGATCCACCCGCCGGAGCGCGACCGTGATCATGTCCGCGCCGGAGGCCTCGTGCGCCCTCTTCATGACGTCGAAATCGGAATACTTCCCCGTCCCGACGATCAGGCGCGACTTGAGCGCATGCTTCCCCACCACCAGGGGGGGACCGTCGTGATGCGTTTCCATGAGATGCGCCGCCATCGCCATCTGTCACCCTCCTCCGATGATCGTGATGATGTCCACCGTGTCCCCCCGTGCCAGACGCCGCGTCCCAAAGTCACCCTTCGGGACGATCTCGCCGTTCTGGATGACCGCCACGCGTGGTGTTTCCAAACCCAAATCCGCAAGCAATTGCGACACGGTCCCCGCCGTCGTCTCTTGCGGGTCGCCGTTCAGAACGAGGTCGATTGGGAGGGGCGTCATGGTGGAGACAAGGTGGGGGAGCAGACCCGGCCGGGTCACGCCGAATCGCCACTCCTCAGGATGATCAAGCCGATTTCGGGAGGGCAAAAAAACCGCAGCGGGAAGAAAGCCCCCAGGCCGTTGCTCGTCATGCATTGCATCCCGCCCAATTTGCCGAGTCCGGTGGCCAGCCGTGGGCCTGCTCCCGAACTCGTCACCGTCGCCCCCAGAATCGGGATCCGAACCTGACCTCCATGGGTGTGACCGGCAAGGGCGAGACTGCATCCCAACCGCTCCGCCGTGGCAAACGCGTCAGGCGTGTGAACCAAGGCCACCCTTGGCCGGGGGAGCCGTTGCAGTTCCTTCTCGTCCTTGGGACCCAAACCCACGTAGGGAACCTCCAGGCCCACAATGCTGATGGCCGCATGATCCCGGCGCACGATGACCCCCTCATTGGACAGTAACCGCATTCCCGCCGCCCTTGCCGCCCGAGCCGTCCGGCGGGGTGACTTCCAGAGGTCGTGATTCCCCCGCACCGTCAGCACGCCATCGGGTGCCTGCGACAACGGAAGGAGGGTCTCCTCCGCCTTCGGGAGATTCCCGGGATCCGTCACAAAATCTCCCCCGTGCAAAACGAGGTCGGGGTTCAGATCCATCGCGGCTTTCACCGCTCCTTGAAACCACTCGTTTCGCATCGTCGGATGAACATGTGGATCGGTGACGTGGACAATCCGATAGCCCTCGAAGGACTTGGGAAGTCCCGGCACCCTGACCTCCCTCGCGTGGACTTTCAGCGCCCCCACCTGATTGAAGGGCGACAACAGCAACAACGGCACCCGCTGCCAGATCGGAAAGGCCGGCCAATTCAATGCCCCGGGCAGTCCCTTTACGGGCGTGAAGCGCGACTCCCTCTGCAAAGACCACTGTTCCACCGCCGCCAGAAGCAATCTCATCGTCACGACCGCCCCCGCCAAGGCCACCAACGACCACAATAGCCGTTCGGCAGACAGAATGGGCAGGCTCGACAACCGCCAGACCGCCAGAATGCCCAGGGGCAGGCCCGAGGGCAGAGCCAGCAGCGCCACCAGCTTCTTTGGGGGAAACTCGACGAAGGGGGCCAGATACCGGTTGTGGAGCCACACGGCGGCACCCGTGGAGGCGACAGCCACCAGCAGGCCCATAAAGATTGCGGGGATCATCACGGATTCGGGCAATCCACACCTCCACCAAGGCACGTTCGCGTCAGCGGCGGACGGGCCGCAAGCATTTGGGCTGGCCGCCGTGTCTCGCGGGCCCCCAAAATCCTCCTCCGGCTTCGCAGGAGCCTCCCGCAAGTGCCCTCCAAACCACCCGCAATGGCGAAACGGCCCCCAATGGACTCCAAAGCGACCCAGGAATCTCCCCAACCCTTGGCTCCGGGAGGATTCGCCGGCTGGCCCCTCTTCCTCTCCGTCATCGCGCTCTTCCTCGTGATCGACCACGCTTCAAAGATCGCCGCCAAGACATGGCTGGAGCCCGGCGAAAGAATTATCTCCCTCATTCCCGGAGTCTTCCGTTTGCGATATGCCGAGAACCGGGGCGCTGCCTTCTCCCTCTTCTACGGGCACACCGAGATCCTCGCCCTCGTCAGTGTCCTCGCCGTTGCCGGCCTGACATGGTGGTGGACCAGGGTGCCCGCGGGCGAGCGCATCGGCCGCTTTGGCATCGCCCTCGTCGTCTCCGGCGCCATCGGCAACTTGATCGATCGCGTGGCGCGTGGCTATGTCGTTGATTTCCTCGACTTCTATCTCATCAACTGGCCCGTCTTCAACATCGCCGATTCGATCATCTGCATCGGGGTGGGGATCATGCTCCTGAGGACCTGGCAGGGAAAGATGTGATGGGCCGCAATCCTTGGAGGGATGCGCGACCGAAAACTCTGGGGTCGCGGATCGAATGCCCCAACAGCTTGCCATGATCGGAGGTCGCCATGCTCGAAGGTCGCAAAATCATCGTGGTCTTTCCCGCCTACAACGCCGAGAGGACCCTCGAGCGCACCTTCGGGGACATCGACCTCGCCATCGTCGATGAGACGATCCTCGTCGATGACGCCTCGCACGACGGCACCGCCGAACTCGCCCGGCGACTGGGAATCCACACCATCGTCCACCGCAAAAACCGCGGATACGGCGGAAACCAGAAGACCTGTTACCGCGAGGCACTCGGGCGGGGCGCGGACATCGTCGTGATGGTCCACCCCGATTACCAATACTCGCCCCGCCTGATTCCCGCCATGGCCGCCATGATCGCCAGTGGCCACTTCGACATCGCCCTCGGCTCGCGCATCATCGGCAACAACGCCCTGCGCGGCGGAATGCCCTTCTACAAGTATCTCTCGAACCGCTTCCTGACCCTCGCACAGAATCTCCTCATGGGGCAGAAGTTGACCGAATACCACACGGGTTATCGAGCCTTCAGTGCCGATGTCCTCCGGGCCCTCGATCTCGATGCCTTCGACGACGACTTCATCTTCGACAACCAGTTCCTCGCCCAGGCCCTCTACTTCCAATGGCGCATCGGCGAGATGAGCTGCCCCACGCGATATTTCGCGGAGGCATCGAGCATCAACTTCCGCCGCAGTTGCGAGTACGGCCTTGGCGTGCTCGCCGTTTCCTGCCGCGCGATGCTCGCGAGGCTCGGCTTTCGGCACGACCGCCTCTTTCCGCGCGACATACCCCCCGGCCGGCGCGGGCCCGGCACCATCGAATGACATCGGCGGTCCGGCGCGAGTGCTGGTGCGGCGCTGATCGTTCGGCCGTTGCCGGTCGCGTGCGCGATCATGCGGGCGGGAACTGGCGTCTCCTGCGTTGCGAGGGATGCGGAGTCTTCTCGCTCGATCCACAACCAGACCCGGGGCAACTCGCCCGGGCCTATTCCGCCGAGTACTACGGGGCAACGCGCCGCAAGTTCGTGGGACCACTCGCGAGCCTGATCGACTGGTTCCAGCAGGGGCGGGGCCGTCTTGTTTCGCGCCATGTTCAGCCGCCATCCTCCGTCCTCGATGTCGGATGCGGCAACGGCGGATTCCTCCGGGGGATGCAGAAGCGAGGCTTTGCCGTGGCGGGCACCGAGTGGACGACGGAAAGTTCCGCACGGGTACCGTCGGAATGGGGAATCCCCATCCACGTGGGCGACTTGCTCGACCTGGAGCTTGAGCCCCGCTCGATCGACGTCGTGACGCTCTGGCATGTCCTTGAGCACCTGCGCCAACCCGGCGAAGCCATCGCCCGCATTGCCTCGCTCCTCGCCCCGGGCGGGTGGTTGTTCCTCGCCGTGCCCAATCATGAAAGCTGGCAGGCACGCGCCTATGGCGCCCACTGGTTTCACCTCGACCCGCCACGCCACTTGTTTGGGTTCGACCCGAAATCCCTCCGCCCCTTGTTGCACAAGCACGGATTTGAAGTGGTCGGCATGTCCACATGGTCTTGCGAGCAGAACCCCTACGGAATCGTCCAGAGTGCCCTGAATGCCCGAGGCTTTCCAAGGGACCGCGCCTATTCCGTTCTCAAGGGCACATCCAACGCAACCCTTGCCACGCGCCTGTGCGACCTCGGGCTGGTCGCCGCTCTTTCTCCCGCGGCCTGCCTCGCCGCTTTGGTGGAATCCGCGCGCGGCGTTGGAGGAACCCTCACGATCGTCGCCCGCAAGTCGTCGTGAAAGGACAAACCGGGCTTCGCTCGCAAGGGCGAAGCCCGGTTTGCCTGCTTACCCGAAAGGCTGCCTCTCTCTCAGGCAGTCCCCCGGACCCGGCTTGAAGACCCTCTGGTGCGGCGCGTCACGCGGGCGCGGATTTCCCGGGGACGCTGAAGCGCGGCGGCAAAGACCTCATCCAGGGTCTCCACCGGCAGGAACGTCAACTCCCGTCGAATGTCGGCTGCAATTTCCTCCAACTCGTCCTCGTTCTCCCTCGGGATGATGATCGTCCGCAGGTTTCGACGATGCGCCGCCAGGACCTTCTCCTTCAATCCGCCAATGCGCAGCACGCGGCCACGCAGCGTCATCTCCCCCGTCATCGCCAAGTCCTGCCGCACCGGTATCTTGCCCAGTGCGGACGCCAGGCTGGTCGCCATCGTGATCCCCGCGCTCGGGCCATCCTTCGGAATGGCCCCTTCCGGCACGTGAATGTGGATGTCCGTCGTTGGCAGGAAGTCCGGATCGATGCCAAGTTCCTTCGCATGCGCGCGCACATACGAGAGGGCCGTCTTGGCCGATTCCTGCATCACTTCGCCGAGCTTGCCCGTCAGTGTCAGCGTGCCCTTGCCACTCATCAACGTCGTTTCCACGGGCAGGATCTCGCCCCCGACTTCCGTCCACGCCAACCCAAGGGCGATGCCCACCTCCGCCTTGGCCACGATGTGTTGGTCGGGAAACTTCACGGGTCCAAGATATTCCCGCAGCTTCTCCGGGGTGATTGGCGGAAAATTCTGCCGGCGGGGATGCCTGACCACTTCCGTCACCACCTTGCGGCAAACCTGGGCGATTGTCCTGTCGAGGTTTCGCACCCCCGCTTCGCGCGTGTACGCGGAGATCAGGTGCGCGATGCCGGGCCGGGGAAGTCGAATCTGGGCCGCCTTCAATCCATGCGCCTTGCGCTGGCGCGGGATCAGGTGCCGCACCGCGATCTGCAGCTTCTCCTGCTCCGTGTACCCGGCAAGCCGGATCAGCTCCATCCGGTCCAGCAGCGGATAGGGGATGCCATCCACCGTGTTCGCCGTCGTCAGAAACATCACCTTCGAGAGGTCGTAGTCGACTTCGAGGTAATGGTCGTTGAACGTCCGGTTCTGCTCCGGATCGAGGACCTCCAGCATGGCCGAGGAAGGATCGCCCCGAAAGTCCGACGACATCTTGTCGATCTCGTCGAGAAGAAACACGGGATTGATCGTGCCCGCGCGCTTCATCGACTGGATGATCTTCCCGGGCAGGGCGCCCACATAAGTTCGCCGGTGCCCCCGGATTTCCGCCTCGTCGCGCACGCCGCCAAGGGAAACGCGGATGAACTCGCGCCCCACGCAGCGCGCGATCGACTTGCCCAGCGACGTCTTCCCAACCCCGGGAGGACCGACAAAGCAAAGGATCGGGCCGCGCCCCTGGCCCGCAAGCTTCACCACCGCCAGGTGCTCGAGGATGCGGTCCTTGATGCGCTCCAGGCCATGATGGTCCTTGTCCAGCACCCGGCGCGCATACTCAAGGTCGATCTTGTCCGTGGTTTCCTTTGTCCAGGGCACCTCCGCGAGCCATTCGATATAGGTGCGCGTCACCACGGCCTCGGGCGACATCGACGGCATCCGCGAGAGCCGCCCCAGCTCCTTCTCCGCCTTGTCGCGCGCCTCCTCGGGCATGCCGCTGTTCTCTATCGCGGCGGAAAGTTCCGATATCTCCGGATCTTCCTCCGCGCCGATGCCCAGCTCCCGCTCGATCGCCTTCAACTGCTCGTTCAGGTAGTATTCCCGCTGGCTCTTGCCGATCTGGTTCTTTACCTGCCCCGCGATCTTGTTCTCAAGGTCCAGGATCTGGTTTTCCGATTCGAGGCACTGGATCATCAGATGGTACTTTTCCTCGAGGCTGTTCTCCTCCAGGATCTGCTGCTTGTCCTCGATGCGAAAGGTCGCGTAGTTGGCCACCGCATTGGCGAACGCCTGCGGGTCCCGCGTGCTCTTGATGTTGGCCAGGAGGTCCGCGGGAATCTTGCCCGACATCTCGGCAAAGGCGCTGAACAACTCCAGGACTCGCCGTTGCTGCGCCTGGATCGCCTTGCGATCCACGTTGTTCATCTGGTTGAGCACCACGAATGCCTGCAAGTAGCCGCCACGCTGGCTCACCTCGATGGCGCGGGCGGCATAGACACCCTCCACAAGCACCTTGGCCGAGCCGTCGGGAACCCGCAGCACCTGCAATACCTCCGCCACCGTCCCAACCTCGTACAGGTCCTTGATGCCGGGCTCGTCCAAATCCGGCTGCTTCTGGCAGGTCAAAAACACGCGCTTCTCGCGCTTGAGCGCTTCCTCCAGCGCCAGCAGCGACACGGGCCGCATCACGAACAACGGCGTTACCGCCCCGGGAAAGACGACCAGTTCCTTCAGGGGGAGAACCGGGAGAAAATCCGATTCGAATTTCTGGACGCTCATGCTCTCCTCCTTCGTTTCGCCGCTCACAGCCCCCAACCCATCATCCCGTTGCTGACACTGTCCAGATAAAAGAGCAGACCGGGGCCTGCCCTGTTATGGCCACGCGCACCCAATGGAAACCCCGTCGGATCGACGAAGAATTGTCTTTCACGATACCCCGTCAAGTACAAGAAGACGAATCTCCCATCTCGTCGGGAGGTTCGCCTTCGGCGTCTCATGACTTGCCGGTCCTTTACCGGATCGACCACGTATCCGACGAAATCGGCGGTGGCAGGAGGTTCAAGAGCGCCACCTGCATCAGGAGCGCCTGCTGGTCCGGCGAGGCGATCGTCTCGAACGGGAAACCGAGCACCATCACGCTTCCCCTCGCCAGGGACGACGCGTCGTAAAACACGCCAGCCCCGCCTCCCTGCCCGCCGACGTACCGCAGGAGTTGGCGGCTCCCTCCGAACGTGTTGAGCACGTCGGCGGAAAACGGCGAGTAGATATTATGGCCCTGTCCCAGCCTGAATGACAATCCCTCGAACACGTCCCCGGGAGTGCCCTCGACCTGAAGCGTGTTCGAGACCCCCGTCGAGAGGCGCGTCCGCAGTATGGAAGCCAGGAAAAACAGTCGCTCGCCCGAAGGACTGTTCGAATCAAGGATCTCGATGTTGTCCTGACCCGATAGAAGGAGGTTCCCCCCCGCCTCCACATAGGCCCTCAACCGTGTCCGGATCTCCAGGTTGATGGGATCCGTGGGCGAGGATTGGATCAGATAGGAAACATTCCGCACGGGATCGCGACCCTCTTTCCCCGTAAACCACATGACAAGGTCGTAGTCGGACAAGCTGACCTCGTCGGTCAGCACGGATGTCTTTCTTGTCGAATCGACCGACAAGTTCTGCGTCGAGGACGCCATGGCCATTGCATGTGGCATCGCATGGGAGAAGTCATTCGCCCGGCGCGGGTGCACGCGGCTATAGGTGCCGAGGTTTGGCCGCCGGGGGATCCCGCTCGTCGTCTCCAGCGGCGACAGCGGCTCTGTGTTCTTGTCGAAGGCATCCACCAGCAGGACGCGGGAGGAGACCCCCGCGCCCACGCGTCCCGCCGCGACGTTGCTGGGGAAACTCTCCCCACCCGCATTTCGTGCGGCCACGACGGCATATACCGTTGTCCCCGGTGCAAGGTTCTGGATCGGGAAGCTGGTGATGTTTGGAAGCAGGGACCGCAGTTCGAAATCGCCGCCCGACGTGCTGATGTACAGCGCATACCCGGTCGGCGTGCCCCCAAGCACCGGCCCGGGCGTCCCCGGCTTCGTGCTCGTCTGGACCACGGGAGGATCCCACCTCAGGATCAGCGAATCGGCACGGTTGGGATCGTGGACGATCCGCAGGTTGCGCGGCTCGTCGGGACAAAAGTCCAGCGGACCGCCCCCAAACTGATTGAAGTAACGAACGGCGGCCTGCACCGTGTTCTTCGCGAACACCCGCCGCGCCCGCCCATCGCGCAGGTAGATCGCGTCGGACTCGTTGTCGTGAAACGCGATCTCCGTGATCGACCCGTCCATCTCGAAGTTGAGGCTGTCCCAGCGCTGCTCCCCGTAGTCGATGGTTGGAGAGGTGTACGTGTGGACGGTGCGCGTGCCCCACCGGGGAAACTCGGGAAACTGGACAATGTCCAACTGCTGCATGTCCTCGTTGACCTCGCGCCCGAGCAACGCCGCCAGCGCCACCTGATTGGGCGTGCGTGCCGACGCGATATTGATGCTGTTGTAAAGGCCCACCGCGCCGCGCCCGCCGGCCGCGTTGGTGTGCAGCCCGATGTAGAGGCGCTCGGTCATGCTGCTTTGCGATTCGTTGTTCATCCACGCCGCCATGCGGGGGGGCGTGCCGACGTTATCGCTTTGGTGGCTGGTGCTCCGGTCATAGACGCGCGTTCGGCTGTTGGCAAAGGCGGTTCCCGGAGGATCGACGCCAAGGGTCGCCTGCGCCCAGTAGCGCGACGCCTCGTCCTGGCGCGGAAATCCGGAGACTCCCTGCCCAAAGTTCAGGTCCCCCATCCCGTTCCCAAAGCGAATTCCGTCGGCGATGACGACCGTGCCCGGATCATCGGCCAGCTTGTGGTTGCTGATTTCCAGCCAACCAGAGGTGCCCGCATGGAACGTGTACGAACCGAGCCAGACCAGCCCGCGGCCAACGCGCCGATGATTCACCCGCACTTCCGTGATCCCGCCCGCGTGGCGAATCCGGTACAGTTGATTCACCCGGTCGGGGCCATACATCACGTATGTATAGACGGGATACACTCCCGCTTCGGGTATGTTGGGAGTATACCGGGCCACGGAAGTCTCGGTGGTGGAGGCTGGTGCCGTCCGAAAAATCTGGCTCGGGTTCGAGGGCGGCAGCTCAAAGTACCACTGGCCCGCGGTCTGCGGGACATCCCCCCACGTACCGCTGAACTGCACGCCGGGAGAGGACTGGTCCATGACCACTTCGTTGTTCTGGAATCCCACGGG
>CAYTRP010000067.1:8138-11780 GCA_964440195.1 uncultured Candidatus Sumerlaeota bacterium | reverse complement strand
TGGGCGACGCAGGGCCTCGCCACGTACGTGGCGCGGCACTCCGAGCGGCCCGGCCCCCTGCGTGCGGCCATTGCCCACGACTGCCGCCATCGCTCGCGCGAGTTCGCCGAGACCGCGGCCTGCGTGCTCGCGGCCAACGGATTCATCGTGCATCTCGCGCCAGAACTGCGACCCACGCCGTGGTTATCCTTCGCCATACGGTACTTCGGCTGCCACACGGGCATCGTCGTCACGGCCAGCCACAATCCGCGCGAGTACAATGGCTACAAGTGCTACTGGGACGACGGCTCGCAGGTCGTCCCTCCCCACGACAAGGGCATCATCTCCGAGGTCGGGCGCGTCACCGGCATGGCGATGGTCAAGACCCTGCGACTGGACGAGGCCCTCGCCAAGGGGATGATCCAGATCACCGGGGGCGACGTTGATCGCGCCTACCTCGACGCCGTCCTTGCCCAGCGGATCGACAAGGATGCCATTCGCGACAACAAGCTGCGCATCGTCTTCACGCCCCTCCACGGCGCGGGGGGCACCATGGTGCCAAAGGCGCTCGCCAGTTGGGGATTCGATGACGTCATCTGCGAGCCGGAACAGATGAAGCCCGATGGGGATTTCCCGACGGCCAAGTCTCCCAACCCCGAGGAGGGCGCCGCCCTCGAGCGCGCCGTCGAGTTGGCAAGGGCGGAGAGCGCCGATGTGGTCCTCGCCACGGACCCCGACGCCGACCGCCTCGGCATTGCCGTCCGGCACGAGGGACAATACCGGCTCGTCACCGGCAACCAGCTCTGCTGCCTGCTGGCCGATTATATCCTTCGCCGCCGACGCGAGTTGGGGGTGCTCCCCGCCAAGCCCGCCATCTGCTCCACGATCGTGACCACTCCCCTGATCGGCAAGATCGTCCGGGGCGGAGGCGCGCGCTACGCCGAGGTCCTCACGGGGTTCAAGTGGATCGCCCGGCAAGCGCGCGATTGGGCGGCGGAGGATCCCGAAATCACCTTCCTCTACGGCACCGAGGAGTCCTATGGCTACCTGATCGGCAATCATTGCATGGACAAGGACGGCATCGTCGCCTCCTGCGTCACGTCGGAGATGGCTGCCTGGGCCAAGGGCAGCGGCATGTCCGTGGTCGATTATCTTCACCGCCTCTACGACGAGTTCGGCCCGCATGTGGAGTGGCAGAAGTCCGTGACCCTGAAGGGGCAGGACGGCGCCGCGCGCATTGCGGCCCTAATGGAAATGTTCAAGGACGATCCCCCCAAGGTCATCAATGACCAGAAGGTCCTTCGGCGCACGCGCGTCGACACGGGCGAGGTTCTCGACGGCCAGACGGGCAAGGTCATCGAACGCATTTCCCTCCCCAAGAGCGACGTGGTGCTCTTCGACCTCGCCGACGGATCGCGCGTCGTCGCGCGCCCCAGCGGCACCGAACCCAAGATCAAGTTCTACTTCTTCCTGTCCGCTCCGCCGCAGGCCGATCGCGCCTCAACGCTGAAGGCGCTCAAGGCTCTCGAATCCCTGAAACCCGACTTCGAGGGATGCTTCCTCAAGGCCGTGGGAATCGAGTAGGCGGGGGCCCGGTCACCGGCGGTTCAGAGATCGATCAGCAGCGCTGGCCGGCGAAGGCGCTCCGGATCGCGCGCGGCGTAGACGTGTCGCGGGTCATAGAGGGTCGTGTGTTGGGCAAAGTCTTCCGCGGTGAGCTGCCGCCACTTGCGCGAGCGATAGCCGAAAACAACATACCCCGCGTGCGCCAGTTCCTCGAAGACGGGCAGCCGTATCTCGAAGCCATGCAGCTCGATGGCCAGCAACGGCGAATGCCGCGCGAGCGTCTCCCGTGCGCCGCGCAGCACCAACGCTTCGGCCCCTTCCACGTCGATCTTGATCAAATCGGGCACCGGACAAACACCCGACGCGACCAACGAATCCACCGTGCGGGTCTCCACCATGACCTGTCCGCGGTGAAAACCCGCCCCGTCCCCGCGCACGCCCGCGAGGTGCCCCCTCTGGGTCGAGTCGTCATCGTTGTGGAAGGCCGATGTCTCATCCGCCGCGCTCAACGCAAACGGCTGGATCGTGATGCACTCCGGCCTCCCGCCCAACCGCGCATTGATTTCCAACAGGACGCGATTGCGGGGGTCGGGCTCGAAGGCCACCACCGCTTCCGCGCCGAGAACCTCGGCAAGCAACCGCGAATAAAGCCCGATGTGCGAGCCCACGTCCCACACCACCATTCCCGGCCGCATCAGGTTCGCGATCCCGCCGAGAAAGAGGCGATCCTGCTCGAGCGGATCGCGCAACCAATAGCACCGATGGTCCCGGATGCGAATCCGCAACGGGCCAATCCCCGGCACCTGGATTGTCCGGTGGAAATTGGGGAGCAGCGATAGAAGCGCCCTCTTTGCCCAAGGGTGGCGCCGGGCAAAGAGGGACACATGTTCCCGCAGGTTCATGGGCGTGGGGCCCGCATCAGTTCAACAGGACCGTGTCCGCGTCCTGGTACTCCAGATCGAACGCCTGCGCGACGGCGCGGTGCACGACCTTGCCTCTTGCGATGTTCAATCCCTGCTTGAAGAGCGGATTGTTGACCAGCGCGTCCGAGTAACCCTTGTCGGCAAGCTGCACAAGGTAGGGAAGCGTCGCATTCGTCAGCGCAAACGTGCTCGTGCGCGCGACCGCGCCGGGCATGTTTGTCACACAGTAATGAATGATGCCCTGCTCCTCGTACACCGGGTTGCTGTGGCTCGTGGGCTTTGACGACTCGAAGCACCCGCCCTGGTCGATGGCCACGTCCACAAGCACCGCCCCCTGGGGGAGCAGCGCGAGATGATCGCGGCGCACCACGTGCGGCGCGCGCGCCCCCGTCAGGTAAACGCCCCCGATCACCACGTCCGCGATCGCCAATTGCTCGCGCACGTTGTACTCCGAGGCGTACAACGTGTCCACCGTCGACGGAAGGACGTCATCCAGGTACCGGAGGCGATCCAGATTCACGTCCATGATCGTCACCCGGGCGCCGAGTCCGGCGGCCATCTTCGCCGAGTTCGTCCCGACCACTCCGCCACCGATCACGACGGCGTGGGCGGGCTTCACGCCGGGAACGCCGCCAAGCAACATGCCCCGGCCGCCGTGGATCTTCTCAAGGTACTTCGCCCCCTGCTGCACGGCGAGGCGCCCGGCAACCTCGCTCATCGGCGTCAGCAGCGGGTGCTGGCGGTTGCGATCCTCGACGGTCTCATAGGCGATGCAGATCGCGCCGGACTTGATCATCGCATCGGTCAGGGGGCGGCTGCTCGCAAAGTGAAAGTAGGTGAACAGAATCTGCCCCGCACGGATCCGGGGCCATTCCGGCGCCATCGGCTCCTTTACCTTCACGATGATTTCCGCTGTCCCCCACACGTCATCCGCCGACGGCAGGATTCTGGCCCCCACTTGAAGATAGTCCTCATCGGGGATGCCACTCCCCAGGCCGGCGCCCTTCTCCACCACGACACGATGGCCCCGCTGAACAAGGTCGTTTGCCCCCGCCGGCGTCAGCGCCACGCGGAACTCGTGATCCTTGATCTCCTTCGGGACACCGACGATCATGACTGTACCCTCCCGGGTTTGGAATTGGACCGAGCCAACACCCGCTCGGCGGCGGGGTCA